>JBGSMY010000028.1:0-28003 GCA_041739975.1 Pirellulaceae bacterium | reverse complement strand
AGCCACTCTTCGAAACGCAGGTCTCACCGCCATGCGACTGGAAGGGCACAAGGGCATCGCATCCACCATTAGAGACTTCTCAGCCAAGCCCTTGCTCTTATTTCAAATGTTACGCAAACTATAAAACTGATTTGCCCTGCGCAAAATCCGCTCTGGCTTGCAGTTAAACGATTGCGCGTGTAGGTGCGGGTGGAAATGTGTCGTGTACGTTTGTTTTGCGTTTGAGGTCAGCGGTTGCCGGTGGTCACCGGCCAGCGGTGCCGTCGCTGCAGAGAATTTTGCGAGAAGAAGGCTTAGAAAAGTTTTATTCAGGGATTCTCAGCTCGATTGCGACTGTCGAATGGGCTGCATCGTTGTCAGAAATATTGCACAATCGGCCAGAAAATAACGGATAAGCACAAATGGAAATAACATCCCTATTCACCATGCGGCGGTGGTTGCCGGTCATCGTCCAAAAACTTGCCATCCCAACCTTGGCTCTACTAACCGTGATAACCGTCCTGGACATTCAAATAGTCTGGGGGCAATCGGCCGAGGTATCAAAGCCGCTAACCGCGACCATTCCACTCGATTTGGCAAAGGTCTATTTTGATCAAGCCAGGTCGCTTGCGGCTAGCGATGACGGAAAACTTTGGGGACTATCGCTCCACGGACCGATGATCTTTGTCGACATGCAAACCCGATTTGCAGTGGCCAACCAAGCCGATGCGCAAAAACATCTGCAACCTGTCGATGGCTTGTGGTGTGGCACATTGCCGGCTGATGTGCAATTGGCAAACACCAGCACCGAATGGGCTGGCGTTCGCTGGACCATGTTATTGTGGAACGGTATTCCCCAAAACCGCTTTGCTCGCGGCCGACTATTGATGCATGAAAGCCTCCATCGGATACAGCCAGCCCTCGGCTTTACGGCGGCCTCGCCGATCAATGCCCACCTCGATTCATTGTCCGGTCGAATTTGGTTGCGGTTGGAAATGCGAGCATTGGCTGCAGCACTTGTTCATAACGATCGCGAACGCCACAATCACATCCGAGCCGCTTTGCTGTTTCGCGCCATTCGCCGCGCCGAGTGCGGGGGAAATTCAGCAAGTGAAGAGGATCAATTGGAGGCAAACGAAGGGATCTGCGAATACACCGGCTTTCGATTGTGTGGATTGCCTGAAACTGTTCTGCTGGATCGCGTGGCCGTGGAACTCGAACGCAGCGAATCCTCACCCACGCTGACTCGTTCATTCGCTTACACCACCGGCCCGGCGCTAGGTCTGCTGCTCGATCAATTTGAGCCGGACTGGCGCAAGACAATTATTAGTGAACCGTTGCTGGCAGCTCGTTTGGCCAAAGCGGCTGCTTTGCCACCCGAACAAATCTTGCGCGAACAAGCGACGGAAATCGCCAAAAATTATGGTTGGCAAGAAATCTTTCTAGTTGAAAGCGAACGCGATACGAAACGCCGAGCGCGGTTGGAACAACTTACGGCCCAGTACGTTACCGGACGCGTACTCGAAATTGAAACCGGGCCTAACTTTCAGTTCTCGTTTGATCCTAATGCGGCCGAGTCGCTCGATGCGCAGCGCGTGGTTCACAAACCCGTGACGGCCTCCGATGATTGGGGCACGCTGGATGCCCGTCAAGGAGCAATGATCGATTTTCGAGCGCCGATGAAATTGGTGTTGCCAATCCCTGCTGACGCAACCGTCGACACCGTGCCGTGGAAAATAGAGCTGGTACCTGCATATGAATTGGATACCGAAGACGATCGAGTCTGGAAAATAAAAAAGCGGAACTAATTGTGCGAAGACCGCGTTCGCCCTTCCGAACATTGTTCCGAGTTCGTTAGCGGCGTCAGCACGTCAAACCAGCTCATTAAGTTCTTTCAGGTCAATCCTAGAACCTCGCACTCAAATTCCTATTGAGCCCTTTCCATTTGTTAAAAAAGGGCTATCCATGAATTTCAGTGGCTGCCTGGGGACGATTCGATTGCAATAAGCGAGGGTAACTATTTTGCTCGGAGCGTTATCTTGCATTTCTCGGAGCGTTATCTGGCAACCGACTTGGATTATACGGGTGTCAAATTGCGCTAGTCGATTGGCTAGAGTTAAGGCAGCTTACTGATCCACTTCGTGTGCCCTGCGCGAAAGTGCGTGTCGAGTCGAATTCAAATCTACCGGCAATTCCCCGCAACCAGTTTGACGCACACCCCAGTCCGTCGTTCATGATTTTCGTGTTTTTCGTGGTTAAACCTTTTTTACCATCAAATTCCTGGCGGCCCAAAAAAATCATCGAAGAGCCAAAAAAATCAAAGCAAGGCACATCCAAGTCCCAACCGCTAAAAAATCCCGCCCGCGCGACGCCGGTGGTTTGTTAATATTCCGCGGCTCGCTATTCTAGAGTGATTGGATCCAATAGAACGATGTCACAAGCGGCAAGGATCAGACCGCCTAAAATAGCGATCGAGCGGCAATCTTGACGAAAAATTTAGTTCATTCCGCATCTGGTGAACGCGGCGAGCGGCGCTAAACGATTTGATCAGGTTACAGGAGTCGGCCAATATGGCGCAGAATTTGTGGAAACTCGTTGCAATTTCGATCGGTTTGATTGCCGGTAGCGTGCACGACCGCGCAATGGCGCAAAACAACCGCGCCGACGATGAGTCTCGCCGAATTTTTGATCAGCTCGATCGCAACAAAAGTGGCTTTATCGAACGGGCGGAATTGGGGCGGCGGGCACGTCTGCTCGATCGCCTCGATGCAAATCGGGACAACCGCTTGTCCTTCGAAGAAGCTAAAAAGTTACAAGCCAAGGCCGAGGAACTACGTGAGTTGACCAACAAACGACCGGCTGATTCCGAGCCGATCGAAATTGTCGGTGAGATCACCTCCGCAATGCCGTTTGATTTGGAATCCTGCCGCCGAGCGACTGAACACAGCATCGCCTCCAACGGCAAATCAGTATTGGTGATGTACGACGGTCAAATCGTCTATGAACATTACAACTCGGAAGGTTCACCTGAGACTGCTTGGGAACTCGCCAGCGGGACAAAAAGTTTTTCCGGTGTCCTTGCCATGTTGTTGGTTCAAGAAGGATTGTGTCGATTGGATGACAAAATTTCAGACACGATCACCGAATGGAAGTCCGACCCGCAGAAACAAAAAATCACGCTAAACCAATTGTTACATTTGACCAGCGGACTTAAGCCCGACTTGCACGGTCCGTTGGCATCGCCAAGTTGGCAGGAATCGATCGCTGCACCGATGGTCCGCGAGCCTGGAACCAAATTTGAATATGGACCTGTTCCATTTCAATGTTTCGGAGAATTTGCCGCGCGCAAGCTGGCCGACCGCAAACTGGGGCCATTGGAATTTTTGGATGAGAAAGTGTTTCAGCCAATTGGACTAGAATACACTTTGTGGCGGGAAGACGAAAATGGCAAACCATTATTGCCTGCCGGTGCCAGTCTCACTGCGCGGCAATGGGTCAAGTATGGCGAGTTCGTACGCTTGGGTGGGGCGTGGCAAGGCAAACAATTGTTGCAATCCGAATTTCTCGATCAGTGTTTTGTGGGTACCAAACAAAATCCTGCGTACGGGTTGACTTTTTGGTTGGGCAAAAATCGAGGACTCGGCAATGATGCGGGAATTGCCGCTCGTCTGAATCGCTCGGAAGATCTAACGGATCAGTCGACCGTACCCAACGACCTGGTGATGGCAAACGGCTTGGGTGGTCAGCGGTTGTTCATTAGCCGCAAAGCAAAACTGGTGATAGTACGACAAAGCGATGCGGCTGCGGTGGCATTGCGTCAGGTGGACGACAACAATTGGTCGGACCGCGAGTTCCTCAAGCTGTTGTCGGAAAAAGGCAAATGACAAAATCGTAGCAATGAAAATTGGTATATTCCGGTCGACAAAAAAACGCCAAATTACTTCGGCGTTAAACGGTTATTACGAACAGCGTTGGGAAGTACGAAAATGAATCGTGACGACGCGAAGCGGTCTATCTTGTGTGCCAATTGTGGTGCGGCCTTTGATACCAAATATTGCGGGCAATGTGGCCAAAACAGATTAAAAAGCCAACGTTCGGTCGCGTCGCACATTGTCCAGCAGTTTCTTTCGACGCTGATCAATACGGAATCGGCTTTTTGGAAGACCTTCTTGGGGATGGCGCGAAACCCTGGCCGAGTTTGTTGCGAGTATGTCGCCGGCAAGCGCAAGAAATATGTCAACCCCTTTGTCTACGTATTGGTCGTTGCCGCGGCCCAAGTTGTTTTTTCGTACTTCTTAAATTGGTTGGGATGGGCCAGGTCAGAATCAAGCGAAACTGAATTGCCTGCTGAAGTAATAAATTTGCTGTTGTTCATGGTGTCGTTGGTGATCGCTTTATTCTTAACCGTATTCTTTTCTAGTTCCAATCGGAATTTCGCCGAAACGTTCACGTTCACATTGTTTCTCGTCGGGCAATTGTTGTGGGTCGATCTGCTGTGTATGCCGATTTTTGCAATGGATGGTACGGAGGTCCTCGAGTATTTCTTGATGCCGACCGTTTGGATCGTCTTGTCAACTTGGGCCGGAATGGATTTTTTTGGCCGGCGATTGGCAGTTACTTGCTGGCGATCTGTGTTGGCATTCGTGCTGACTTTAGGTCTCTTATTTTTAACGGTCATGGCTTTGACATTTATGGTGGCGAGTATGAATTTAGTGCTTTAGGCCACCGCCGCCATGTAGGGAGTATTGGTATTTTTCGGAAACGCGATTTTCCAGTTGCCAAAACCACTGAATCAATCTGCTCAAAATTTTTTTGGACAGGTACTTGGCCGGTTACTTGGCATGTTTGCGATAGATGGTATGGCGCGTTCTGTTTTGCGAAAGATTCTTGTTTCGCCAATAGGGACGCGATAACAGCTCGATATACCAAGGAATCCAGACATGCCACTGAGCGAAAAAGAAAAGCAAGCAATTTTGTGGGGCATGAACAACACGTCCCCTAATTTGTTATACACGACCACCCCAAATTCACCGTTCGGCCCCCCGACGATTTCAATGGGGTCCCAGGGCCTCTATGTGGCCTATTGTCAGAACTTGCTGAATGTTCGAATTTCACAATCGCCGGTATTATGGGTCGATGGCATCTTTGGGACGTTGACCAATCAGCGAGTGCGGCAATTTCAAACGATGCGAATGCTAGAAGTTGACGGCATCGTTGGGCCACAAACTTGGGCCGCGCTGGAAGCGGGACCGCCGCCGATCAAACGCCGCCCACAATGAACCGTTTTGCTTACAATGTCTGGCGGTTGCATTGTAAGTTCAAACCGGAGTTTTATGGTCCATGAACGAATTGCCGTTACAACAATTGGCTATTGCGGGTTACCGATCGATTCGATCGATGATTTTGGATCTCGGCCCATTGAATGTAATTACCGGACCAAATGGCAGTGGTAAAAGTAATTTATATCGTGCGATGCGATTGATGGCGAGCGTTGCCGAAGGCCAGTTGCTCGCGTCACTGGCGACTGAGGGTGGCTTTCGATCGACGCTTTGGGCCGGGCCAGAAAAAATTTCTCGCGAGATGCGATCGGGGCAAGTGCCAGCTCAGGGTGCGGGTAAACGCATACAGCCCATCGCGTTAAAACTAGGCTTCACCGGCTTTCCACTAAGCTACACCATTGAAATGGGCTTGCCGCAACCCAGCGGTTCGATTTTCATCACGGATCCTGAGATTAAGCGCGAGTGTGTCTGGGTCGGACCGGCGCTGGAGTCACGGCAATTGTGTGCCGATCGTCGTCGCGGATCGATGCGAGTCCGGCGAGGCACGAATCCATGGCGCGATCTCGAAATGATGTTGCCGCTACATGCGAGTATGTTAACGGAATACAGTGATCCGTTTGCTGCACCAGAATTAATTGTACTCCGCGACAGCTTGCGGTCATGGCGCTTTTACGATTCGTTTCGCGTTGATGCTTTGTCACCGGCCCGTCAAGTGATTACTGGAACGATGACACCGGTAATGGCCGCCGATGGTCGCGACTTTGTCGCCGCGTTGCAAACCATTCGCGAAATTGGCGATAGTGAAGGATTGGATGCAGCAATTTCTGATGCCTTTCCCGGATCGAGTGTTCAAGTTGCCTTGGTGGGCGAGGGCTTGCGCTTGGAAATGTTGCAGCCCGCGATGTTGCGTGAATTGACGGCCGCAGAACTGTCCGACGGCACGTTGCGGTATTTGTTGTTAGTCACAGCGTTATTGACGCCTCGGCCTCCGGGTTTGATGGTGCTCAACGAACCGGAAAGTAGCTTGCATCCCGATTTGTTACCGGCGTTGGGGCGATTGATTCTACGAGCGTCCGAGCGCAGTCAAATGATTGTTGTGACCCATAGTCAGCAATTAGTCGAGTGTCTCGACGAGCATCCCGATTGCCGTGCGATTCGATTGATTCGCGATTTTGGGGAGACAGTTGAAGTGGAACAAAATTTGTTGAATCAATACCAATGGCAATGGCCGAGACGGTAGAGGATTAGGTTTAGCAGCTGCCGCTGTGTCTGTAGCTGCCGCTGTCCTCAGCGGCTACAGTAGCCGCCACTGTCCTCAGCGGCAGTGCGGTCTGGGACGTCTAGTCTTCAAACTTTTGCTCCTGTCAGCATGCTGTAAAGAACTGCGGTCGGAGCGTGGAAAAGTAATCGGTCGGCGGCACTTTCGGTTTTTCACTAAATAACGATCGTGTCAGAAAGCAACTATTTCAAAATCAACTCACCTAATTTCAACGCTTCCCCGGATCATTCCAATCCGATTTCGATTACAATCACCTTCATTTTTCAGACCCAATCGATAACCGGACGAATATTCGCGTTGCGAGTTTTAATAACAGGTGCCAGTGGCTTTGTTGGGGGAGCCGCGTGGTCTTTTTTTCGCGAAAATGGTTTGCAGCCCTTGGCGACGGGGCGGCGGAAAATGGCTGCCGATGATTACTTGTCGTTCGACTTGGAATCGTTGGTCGATGAGCATCAACAACGCGAGTTTGGAAAATTGGTGAGCCATTGTGATGTTGTCTTGCACGCGGCTGCCCGCAGTTCTCCTTGGGGCACCAAACGTCAATTTCAAAGCGCCAATGTCGACGTTACCCGAAATTTATTGTCGTTGTGCGAATCACATGGCCGACCTCGCTTCGTGTTTGTATCGTCGTCGAGTGTTTATTATCGCGAGCACGATCAATTCCAATTGACCGAAGACAGCCCACAAGCGATTCGGCCGGTCAACCATTATGCGGGCTCAAAGCAACAGGCGGAGCAATGCGTTCAGCAATACACAGGGGAATGGGCCATCTTGCGTCCTCGCGCCGTGTATGGCCGCGGCGATACGGTATTGTTTCCTCGGATCTTGCGAGCCGCGGCGGCTGGTCGATTGCCTACGCTCGTACGACCCGATCCGCCCGTATGCGGCGATTTGATTCTGATCGATAATCTGGTCGATTGCTTGTATCAGGCCGTAACCAATCCAGCGATTCGAGGCTGTTACAACTTAACGGATGGCAATCCGGTAGAAATCAATGCGTTCTTATCGAATGTCTTGGAACAAATCGGATTTACAGCGCCACGTCGACGCCTCGACGTCGCCCAAGCGTATCGGATCGCCTATATGCTGGAAATCTTGTACGGACTCTTTCGGCTCCGCGCGGAGCCACCGATAACCCGTTTTGGCGTCCATGTATTCGCCTTTTCCAAGACGTTTGATGTTAGCAAAATGTTGCAAGATTTTGGGCCGCCACGAAAAAGCACTGCACAAGGTGTGGCGGAATTTGTCGATTGGCTCAAGTCAACGGGAATGGCTAAGGGGCAACGAGTATGACTTTTTGCCGATGTTAATAACCAAGGACTAAACAAACGTGGTTTGGATCTCATGCATGGCCGCGATGAGTTACCTTCTCTTGATTTCCCTCAAGACCGGATTGGCGCTGCGCGAGTTTTACCGTCAGCAGCGCTTGTTGGCTAGTGCCGGAGCGTCCCACCAAATTTATTCGGTGGCCGTCGTGCAACCGATTCTAAGTGGCGATCCCTTGTTGCCGCAATTGCTGCGGACCAATGCGAAAAACTTGGCCGGTAAAGCTCAATTGATTTGGGCGATCGACGAGTTGGATAACGCGGCACAAGAGACAGCTGCGTCATTGGTAGTTGAATTTCCGCAGGTCAAATTGGAGCATTGCCCGCCATCACCTGATACAACAAACCCCAAAATATATAAATTGCAACGTGTGCTTGACCGGTTAGGCGATGCGTTTGATTATTTGGTCATTCTGGACGACGACACGGTATTAAGCGCGGAGTCATTGCAGGTTGCGGTTTGGCGGCTGGCGTCATCGGCGGAGCTGGACAAGTCGGCAGAACTTTGTCGTCCCAAACTATTTACGGGCCTGCCTCACTATGCGGCGGGTGACAACCTGTGGTCTAACTTAGTCGCAAGTTTTGTTAACAACAATTCAGCGCTGACTTATCTCCCGTTATTGAATTTCGGTCCGCCGGTCAGTATTAACGGGATGTTCTATGTTTTACCCGTGGCGGCGTTTCACAAAATCGGCGGCTTTCGGCCCGTCGAGTCGTGGTTATGTGATGACTTTGCAGTAAAAGAACATGTCACGGCTCTGGGATGGCAAATCGAGCAAGGCGTGTCGTCGGCCACGGTACAAACGCGAGTTCGCGATGGTCGGCATTATATTCAATTGATGCACCGCTGGATGGTTTTTGGTCGATTGTTGTTCGAGGCTCAGCCATGGTCAAAACGTTTGGCATTAGGGCTGTTTTTAGCCGCGCCGTCAATGTTATTGTTGGTGGCGACACTCACGGCTTGGATGAGTTGGATTTCCCTGGCATGTATAGTGATTGTTTTAACGGTTAGGTGGTGGATGTTGAGGCAATTGAGCAGGGCGGTTTTTGGAAAGAACTTACTGCAACCTGCACTTTCGCTATTGGCCGAGTTGATACAACCACTGCATGTAATCCACTCTTTGATGCAACGGACGATCCAATGGCGGACGCATCGAATTGTGGTGCAGTCGGCAAAGTCGTTTCGAATCGTCAGTTGAGGCGGTGATGCAAATCTATCGTCAACCTTGCACGATCTGCGAACCACTGCCTTGTCGAGTCGTATTGATAACGGGCCTCAGCAATCCTGCATGTTGTTGTTTGCACCCTCAATTAAGACGATTTCTCGATAGTCTTCACGTACCGACCGAACAAAAAGTCTACAAAAATTTTCCTTTTACTGATTGCTTATCGACCACCGCAACCAAGTCAAATGGATGGCATCGACCCGAATGTGGCGGAGTGTCGATTGTTCGGGCAAGTTTGTCGAATGGTTATCAATTCGGATGGTTCTATGGAAGCCGTGCGTTTAAGCAACGGGCTGTTTCACATTGGCGTCAAATGCGCGACTTAAGCAGTCGGTTGCTGGTGATCACAGGTAGTTGCGGATTAGACTTAGTGGAGCGTTTGGAAGAAATAATCGGTTCGGAAGCCGGAACTGTCGGAAATGCAAAGGTGCTTCGGGTGTTAGCGTTGGGCCCAGTGGTGCGCAAATCTCGGTTGTCGATAGTAACCGCAGTTCAAGGCCAACGCGACTGGATTTCAAAAGTATTTTACCGACAATCAAACACGTCCGTCGCAAATGTCGGCCACATGGATTATTGGATTAGTGATCAAATTAAGGAAATGGCGAATCAATGGTTAGTCGACAATACTTCCGTTTGATTGGATCGGGGGCTTACTTGCCCGATCGCTTAGTAACGGCGACCGAGACGGATCGGCGGATCGGTATGCCGGACGGTTGGACGATGGCTAATGTTGGTGTGGAAACTCGCTACGAATGCCTTGCGCCCGAGACGTTAATCTCGATGGGAACGAAAGCGATTGAGCGCGCACTTGCTGATGCGCAAATCGCATGGAGCCAAATTGATTTGTTGCTCGACTGTAGTGCCTGTCGATATCGACCAATTCCTTGTAACGCCGCCCATTACAGTCAAATATTTGCGGAGCGAAGCGCGATGACTGCTCCAGCGGCAACACTGCCCAGCGATCCTCCCCCAGTGCCTTGTTTTGATATTCAAAGTACTTGCCTCGGATTTGCCGTGGCGTTGAATGTGGCAAATTCACTGATGGCAGCTGGAGGAATGAGGCATGTTGTGATCGTCGCATCGGAAGCGGGCATGGCGGGTTTGAACTGGCAACAACCAGAAAGCGCGGCGTTGATTGGAGATGGGGCGGCCGCAGTTGTCCTGCGCTATGATGATACAGTGACCCATCCGATGGTGTTTGGTCATGAGACGATGGGCCAATACCTTGAGCATTGCCGGATCGATGGGGGCGGACACTATTTGCCACCTTATGATTTTGATCCCAACGATCGTTCGCCCTATTGTTTTGATATGAATGGCCCAGCCGTGTTTCGAACGGCTCTCAAACATTTGCCCGAGTTGGTTGATCGTGTGCGGGGTGCATGGGGCGAATTGCGTCCGCTGCAAGTGTTACCGCACCAAGCATCGCCTAAGGCGCTTGAGTTGATTCGGCAAAAACTTGGGTTTCCGGCATCGCAGTTTCATCGGGTGGTTGGGCAAGTAGGCAATCTGATTGCGGCTGGAATGCCATTTGTTTTGGACCATTGCCGGAAGTTAGGAACGATTCAAGCGGGCGAGTCGATCATGTTGCTGGGAACAAGTGCCGGATACTCTCAAGCCGTTGCGATTTGGGAGTTATAAAAATTCTATGATATCTCTTCGAAATATTCGATTTCACAATCGCGGATACTGTTGGCAGAGCGGTTATTTTGCCGGAAGTTCGAGCTGGCGCGTGCGGCGATTTCAAGCCGTGGTAGTAACATTTGAACATCCCGTGTTCGGCCGTTGCCAAATCGATACGGGCTATGGCCGTCAAGTCTTGCCGGCGACTCGGCGAATGCCTGAAAGAATCTTGCGGTGGACCACGCCGCTGCCAAAAAAACAGTGGCCTTTTCGACAAGCATCGAACTCGGCAATCGAGACCCGCGACCTTCCCATTAACGGTTTAAATTCCAACCAGAATCTAGCCGTTGATCATTTGTTCCTGTCGCATTTTCACGTCGATCACATCGGTGGACTGGGAGACGTTCGAGCAGAAACAATTATCTATCGTCAAACGGCATTGACTGCGCTGCGGTCGCTGAGTCGGTGGCAGCGATTGCATCATGGATTTTTGCCGGCATTGATTGCTGATAGCGCTGTGCTGCGCGGACAAGGCATTGATGAAAAGCGTTGGTCGGTTGACTCTGAATTAGATGCTGGATTAGCAACGCTCGATTATTGGAACGATGGCAGTTTGCGGCTGGTTGACTTGCCCGGACACAGTTTAGGGCATTATGGATTTTTATTGCGCGGTGAGACCCAGACCCTTTTGTATGCCGTCGATGCTTTTTGGGACTACGAAGTCTATCGCGCTGCTCGAGATTTGCCTTGGGCAGGACAAAAGGTTCAGTACCATTATGGTAAATATTGTCAGACGCAAAGCCAATTGCGAAAGTTTGAACGCGAGCAAGGAGTGACCGTGTTGGCCTGTCATTGCGAAAGGACTCAGCGCTATGTCGAGCAAACAACGGATTGATTTTGTCGCACCGCCGTACGCCGGTCATTTATTTCCTCTGCTGCAAATAGCATCTGGGCTGGTTGCCCGAGGTTATCAAGATCTGCGGGTGATTTCGACGATTGAAGCTCAGGCGGCAGTCGAAGCGACGGGGTTAAAGTTTGTGCCGATATTAATTGGTAACAGTCGCCGTGTCTTTGAAATATCGAATACAAAACAACGCGTCGGCAGCAACCCCTTTCGGCTATTGGACCTGTTGCGACAGAATTTGTCGCTGCTGCAACAACTGCAAAATGAGCTACGCGGTCACTGGAAGCAACATCGGCCAAATCGAGTGATTGCCGATTTTACCGTTCCGATCGCCGGGCTGTTGGCTCGATCGATGGACATAAGCTGGTGGACGACGATACCGACGCCCTGCGCATTGGAGACTAGAGATGGCGTGCCCAGTTATTTGGGAGGCTGGAAACCATGGTCTGGTCCGATCGGCGCATTTCGCGATCGGTTGGGGCGCGGAATTACGCGATCGTTCAAGCGGTCGATTCATTGGTTGTTTCGTCGGCAGATGATTTCTTTGGGGGTCGAAAGAATTTACCGAGAGGATGGAACCGAATTTATTTATTCGCCGGAAAAGATTCTGGCCTTGGGGGTACAAGAATTTGAATTTCCCCGTCAGTGGCCGCAGTGGATGGAATTTGTCGGACCGACAACCGGCAGCCCAGCAGTTCCGCATGATCCCCCGACTTTTACCTCCGGCCGTCGGCACGTTTTGGTTTCGTTGGGCACTCATTTGTGGTGGGCGAAAGAACGGGCCTTGCAACTGCTGAGCGAAGTCGCTCGTCATTTACCCAATTACGAATTCCATTTCAGTTTGGGGCGTAGTATCGCCAACGAATTGTTGCCAGAGATCGGCAGTGATTTGGAGAAACCGACGAATTTGCAAGTCTACGATTATTTACCCTATGATCGTTACATCGATCAATTCGAGTTGGCAATGATCCATGGTGGAACGGGCGTAATGTATCAATGTCTGCAAGCCGGTTTGCCCGTGTTGTCGTGGCCACAGGACTTTGATCAGTTCGATCACACAGCGCGGTTGGAACACCATGGACTGGGGCTACGATGTCGGCCCAAGTTAAAGCATGTGGTGGCAGATATCTTGAGGCTGGATCAAGAGCCAGAGTTTCGCCAACGCTGTCAGAATTTTGCGCGAATCATCGATCGATATTCGGCTATTGAGCGAATCGAAAACCTGCTCATGGCCGAGTAGCACGATTGTTAGAGAGTAGTATGATTGTCCTCAAATGTGTAAGGGCCTATACGCGGCAGTGAACCCGAAAATCATCCCATGCAACTGCTAACTAGACGTACAAAGCAATTATTGGCAAAAGAAATCGCCTGCGCCATATACCCTAAACGCTCTGTTTTTAAAGTCAAAACATCAATTGCCAACAATTGCCCGCAAAGGTTGTCACCTTTTCCGCGAAGTTCGCTACCTGTAATAGAGTTTAAATTTTCGGTAGGCCATAGAATTGATTGAATTGCCGAGGGGGGCGATACCATGTTGCGAACCACGTTAGTCTTTATCTGCCTATTAGGGGGATGTTTCCAGGATTCGACTGATAAAGAGCCCTCAACCGCAATTCAAGATCCCAAAGAAAAATATTTGGTTGTGGCCCTGGTCGATCGTACTAGCGAATTTTTTCCGGCGGCGGAACAATTGGCCAAACGACACCAGGCGGAACTGGTAGTGGCCGATCCAACTGGGCTCCAGCCATTAGCGGTTGCCCTGAAAAAGCACCAACCGACAACGGTCGCATTTGTCGTCGAACCGAAATCTCTCGAAGTTAATCTCGTGCACCGGCTGCTAAAAATCGCCACACAAATGGATCAAGATCCCTTTGTCGATTTTGCCTTTGGCTTTATTACCGGCCGCGATGGGCCGGCGGCATTAAAGCTGGTCGACGCTTCGGAACGACCATCGGAAAAGGCGCCAACGATCAGTATGTTAGGCGTTGGCGGAATGCCGGGAAGCAAATCGTTGCGTTCCAAGAGTGCTTGGCCATTAAAATCCGGATCGATTCCGCTCGTTGCTTACACTTGCTCGGGAGATACCGACGAAAATCGCGATGCGGCATTTATTTCCAAATCGATCCCTTCGCTCAGTGAGTCGCCGATTTTAGTTTTAGCTTCTCACGGTTATCCAAACGGTTTAGTTGGCGGCCCCAAAGCGAGCGATTTACTGGGTACTAATTTGACTGGTTCTGTGGTGCTCAATATTGCGTGTTACAACGGAGTGACGCATACTTGGTACGAAGAAGATTATCAATCGATGACGATGCGTCAACGCGAGGTTGCGGCGACCGAAAGTTTTTGTCTGCAAGCAATCGATTCGGGAGTGGCGGCTTATTTTGCTTACGTCACGCCGCGTCCTGCCGGCCCGCTCATGATGGGTGATGCATTGCTGGTGGCCTCACAAGGTAATTCGATGGGCGAGCTACATCGAGCGAATCTGAATGCGGTCGTGTTAGCGCATTTATTGGCTGGTGACTCAGCGATTTCAGTTGCCGATTTGCATGATGGCGCGGCAATCTCCAATAATCGATTGCCAGCCGAGGTGGTTAAGTCAATGTCAACTGGCGGCGTCCTGATTGGCGATCCTGCGTTTCGACCCTTTCCGTCTAAACCAAACACCGATCCCAGGCAAACGACGGTCAAAGAAAGGCCCAATGGATGGCATGTCGATGTGAACATCGGTTCGGCAGTGCCACATTTCTATGCGGCTGAGCAAATTAATTATTGGAACGGTTCCGAGGCCGCCATGCGTGTGGAGACGCTTATACCTATTGCTGACCGCCGGATCAGCGACGTCAACGTGACCAAGATGCCCAATGGAATTAAAGAAGCGAAACTAGTTGCCGCGATCGAAGAAGATCAAGGCGAGCGGTATTTAAGGATGAAGATCGTGTTTGCACAGCCAAAGGACATGCGATTGCTGCAACAATTGGTTCAGAAAGGCTTGCACGCCCAATTCGAGGTTATAACCGGCGCAGATACTGACGCTGAACAAGCCCTTGCTATCTTCCGAAAAGACATAAATCAGTAGCACGATTGCAGAATAGCGCGATAGCAGAATAGCGCGATTGCAGATTAGCGCGATTGCAGATTAGCGCGATTGCAGATTAGCGCGATCGCAGATTAGCGCGATTGCAGATTAGCGCGATTGTCTTCAGTGGTGTATTGCCTGTCATAAAATTGAAACTCAGCAAAGTTTTAAAGCTACAGTCGGTAAAGAACCGACGTCTATCGGATTAGTGCGGTTTTATGAAATTAATCGCAGGGCCTTAGCGATTGAGGGCACGCTTTCTACGATGTCGCAGAGATTGAGGGCAATCGCTCTCCGATTATAATACAGGTCATATGGCAGACGTTACACAAATACTCAATGCAATCGCTCAAGGTGATGCGGCTCGATCGGAGACCTTGGTTGCGCAAATATATTCGGAGCTGCACCAAATGGCTTTAGCTCGACTGCGCGGCGAACGAACGGGTAATGGCTTGCAAGCGACTGAACTTGTCAATGAAGTTTACTTGCGGATTTGCGCACCGACGACAACGCTAAAGGCCGTTACAGAACAAGCGAGTTCCATTGATCCCGCCGCATCAGGTGAGTTCGAAACGGGCAAGCGACTGCCCAATATGCATTCAATTCAAAACCAATCTAGCGAAGTTAACAGCAACCTTAATTCGGATCCAGATCAACCGCTTGGACCGTGGCAGAATCGAGCTCACTTCTTTGCAGCGGCGGCCGAAGCAATGCGGCGAATTCTGATAGAAGCCGCACGGCGGCGCAGCTCGCTCAAACGGGGCGGCGATCGGCAACTAGCGGACATCGATTTGCATCAATTTGCGGTTGGAAGTTCCGCTGACGAATTGATTGCTGTCGACGATTTGCTGGCCAAATTAGAATCGGTCGACGCATCGGCAGCGCAAATGGTAAAACTGCGAGTTTTTGCCGGATTTAAGATGGCGGAGATTGCCGAAATTCTTCAAGTATCACCGCGATCGGCCCATGATATTTGGAGTTATGCCAAAGCCTGGTTGCGCGATCAAATGAAATCAAATTGAAACACTCCTACGACTTAGTGGCCTTTTCGCAATAATCTTTTACGCGGTCCATATCGCCGCCAATTCCTTTTTCCATCATGCCGAGCATCATCGGCGTGACCAATCGAGACACGAGATTTTTTGGTTGGGCCAGCATCAGCATTTCCAATTGAACGGCCGGCCCTTGGGTTGTAACCGTAAAACGAGTGTCCCACACGGAACCGGCCATTTCAGCAACCAATCGAATCATTTGGTCTTCGATTTGTTCGGCGACCACAAAATCGGCCGTAGCAGATCTGCCGTTCATGTTTCGTGTTTCGCGGAACTTAGCTCCCACGCCATACTTTTGCGGCGAGAGTATTTCGATCTTGGTGATTTCGGGAATAGCTTCAGAAAATTTCTCGGGACGAGCGATGGTCTGAAATACTTTACCAATCGGGGCGTTGATCGAACGAACGATTTTGACCTGGCTTTGGTTTGGCGCTGATAGTGCCAAACCTAACATGCCAAACAAAAACCAAACCAAAATACCGCCAGGCCACATCCACCAGGGGTGGGGAATCGTAAACAGCATCATGAGTGTCGCTGCGGCAAACAGAAGCCATACGATTGTTGCTGGCAACGCCGATCGGCTGGGACTGATGACGCGGGCAACAAAGGTACCCAGCAACGGACCGACCGCCCATGAGATCAGAACAATCAGGAACGCCGGGGTGGGCAGCGTTTTAATCCAAGCTCCGAGTTGTTCGGTATTGTTCATGTCAACGTCCGGTGGCATTGGATAAAGCCAAGTGCTAATTAGCTGCACCAGCGAAACGCCAATTCCGCCGACTAAAAGTCCAACGACCACTGCTGCAATTCGACGCACAATATTCATGATCAATCCCCTTAGTTTCATTTGTGGTTCGTAGAGCGATTGCTCTTAGTCGGTTTCGCGGTGTGACAACGACTTCGCGGCTCCCCAACAGCCTTTACGGACGAGAACCTCCCGTCAGTTTCTCGTTTCCGAAATTTTGCCTTGGCATTTTGACTTCAATTCTCCGTTGTCAACCGATTGTTTTGGATGTTTTTGATTAGCCATTTCGCATTTTTCCAAAGCAACCAAAGCTTCTGCATATCGATGTTGTTGATACAGTGCATTCGCCAAATGAAATTGGGCTACTGGCAAGTCGCAACCGAGCTCGATTGCGGCACGGGCCTGTGATTCAGCGTCGCTGTATCGATTGAGTTCGAGTAAGACCCTTGCATAGTCCAGTTTGGATTCGCGATGTTGTGGTGCCAATGACACGGCTTTTGCCAGGGCCTCTTGGGCTCGGATAGGTTCTGCGTTGTGATAATAGGCGTTACCCAAACCTCGCCATACTCCGGCAACGTCGGGCCTCAGCGCCGTGCATCGCAAGAAATATCGAATAGCTTCGGGCCACCGCAGTTGCGATTCCAAGGTATACGCGAAATCAAAATTGAGCATAAAGTCGTCGGGGTGACGATCGAGCGCTAAATGAAAAACTCTGTCGGTCGGTTCGATAGCGCCGGCCACATTATACATGGTCGCCAACCACGATAAGGTACGTGGGGTTAAAGTAGTCAGATCAGTTCCGGCAACCACGACATCAATTTGTTCCTTTGTGAAGGGTTGACCGGAGTACAGCAATTTTCGAATTCCCGAGCGCACAGGATTAGTATCTGCCGCCAACATTGCCTCGGCGAAAGGCTGCATTGATGCGGCCGTTGCTGGCTCGCCGCCCAGTGAGCTGATTTGTCCTTTGGTACCAATCCACAATTCAAACGCGTCGCTGAGTTTTAACGACGAACGATGATTGCGGATTTTGGCTGCGACGTCTGCTGGCGAAAGCTGATTGGGATCGATGCCTTCTTGAAGGAATAGGTTGCGGAACTGTTGATCCATTTGCTGCCAACTGGCAAGGTCGGGTTGAGTTGCACTCATGATGACTACATTTTCGATTTGCTCGGCCAAGCGACGATCTGCTTCAAGGTTTTGAAATTCGTCCAGGAATTGTTGGGCGGCGAGTTTTGTGTTTACGGCAACCGCTTGTAAATCTAAAAGTTCGCGAAGTCGTTTGGCCGCCGCTCTGGCCGCTGTCCACGGAGCTGTTTGACCGATGGCCGTCGTTTTGGCTGCATTGAGTGAAGCGGTTGCTTCGATAATGGCGTTGTTTACTCGTTGAGAGTGTGCATTTTTTGCCGCCAAACGCTGCGATTGAAAGGTCAACAAAATAGTAGCCGTGATGGCTATCAAGATTCCAATCGCCGACGCAGTTGCCCATTTTCGCCAATGTCGACGAAGGTGTTTTCGCAGCCGATAGATTGCAGTAGGCGGATGTGCCAAGACCGCTTCGCCCCGCAAAAAACGTTGGACTTCTTCACCCAGAGCGTTAACGGTTTCGTAACGCCGACTGCGATCTTTATCGAGTGCCTTCATGGCAATCCAATCGAGATCGCCCTTGACGGTCGCTTTCAACTTAGTCGGTTCAAGATTGCGGCTGGCGGCAAGGCTGGCTAAGCTCTCGGCAGTGCTTAACCGAGCGCTTGGACAATGCGGTTCAACTTCGCGAATGAGGCGCAGCGACTCCAAAATACCGGCGCGTCGCAATTCGTTCGTCGAGAGCGGAGTCGTTCCTGTCAACAATTCATAGAGTAGAACGCCGAGTGAGTAGACATCGCTGCGGGTGTCGATATCGAGTTGATTGAGGCTGGCCTGTTCCGGACTCATATATTCCAACGAGCCAACGATTGCGCCAAAACCGGTATGCAAGGTTCGTTCGGTCAATTGTCCGCCGGTGGCTTTGGCGACGCCAAAGTCGATGACTTTGACAACAGGCCGGTTGTCGTATTGTGCAACCAAAACATTATTCGGCTTGATATCGCGATGAATGATACCCTTGTTGTGTGCATGTTGAATTGCTTGGCAGACTTCGCGAAATAAATTCAGACGTTCGCCCAACGAAAGTCGTTTGGTATCGCAATAAGAAGTGATCGCGATACCTTTGACAAGTTCCATGACAAAGTAGGGGCGGCCAGTGGGGGTCGTTCCTGCGTCTAGAACTTTCGCGATGTGCGGATGATCCATCATCGCGAGAGCTTGACGTTCCGCTTCAAACCGAGCGATCACTTGACGGGAGTCCATTCCGGGCCGGATTACTTTAAGGGCCACCGTGCGGCGAACGGGTTCAACTTGTTCGGCCATAAAAACGACGCCAAAGCCGCCTTCGCCAATCGATTGAAGTAGCCTATAGGGGCCGATCGAGTCCCCTGGTTGTTCGCAAATCGGTTCGCGTTCGAGCGTGGCATCGAGGTTGCTCAAGAAGCTGTCTGGGGATATATCGGCGGCCAACAACGAGTCGATTCGCTGTCGCAACGATTGATCTGACCCGCAGGCGGAATCCAGAAACTCTTGCCGCCGTTGGGGATCATTAATAGCTCGGGCTTCGATAAAAAGTTCTCGCTCGTTCATCTGGGAGTTATTTCTGGATAACTATACGCAATAGGGTCTAAGTGGATGATTTCGAATTCGTGCTTGTAGTGTTCGCCGTCGTACTTTACGCCATCTTTTGCAAGAATGGAATTGCCAAATTATGGGCTGTAATTAATCATGCGCAGATCAAGGTAGAATTCGGCAAACAAATTATTGCAATTCGAAAAGAATTTGCTTAACAGTAGCCGCCGCTGTCCTCAGCGTCGGGATTGTAGCGTCGGTATTGTAGCCGCCGCTGTCCTCAGCGGCGGTGCAAATAATTTTTCAACCTTATGTTGCAATTATTTAGTCTTGGATTGTCAGCCTGAGGACAGGCTGACCTACATTACCGCTGTCCTCAGCGGCGGAATAGAAATCTCTCTTTGTTTAAGTTGCCGGTAATGAGTCGTCGGTTGTCAGCCTGAGGACATCGGTTGTCTTAAAGTTAGTCAAGTAGCGATAGGAATCTCTCGCCATTTTAGTTTTCTTCGTTACCCAGCCTTTCCAGCCTTTCCAAAGTCCGGCCGTTGTTTCAACCAGTTCGCTGGCGCAAAGGCAAATCCAACGAGTGAAGGTCAAGCCGAGAGGACAATTGTGCCGAATACCCTGATGGTGTATCGATTGTGACGATAGGGCAAGGTAGGCGCGGATGACTCGGCGAAGTACGGATCAACGGCGGCGGCGAGTCGTAATGGACGGCGCTCGTAAATCCTCTGAACCTGCTAGCAAATCCACAGTGGGTGCGGGGCAAACACCAGCGCGCGAAAACTCGCGGTCGCGAACGCGAAGTTATTCCCAAGCGGCGATGCGGCAATGCCAATTTCGAACTTCGGACCTAATCCCCAAACAGTTCTTGACGTTCGGCTGGATCGCGTTGGCTTTGGTCGCGATCATGGCAGCACTCAATCTGTTCAGTCGATTTTCGATTTCTATCGACTTGGCCACCGCATTACCGAAATACGATCGCTTGTCAGCATTTTCGATGGCCGGATCACAAGGCCTGACCGCTTGGTTCTCATCATTCTTGCTGATCCTAACCAGCTTGGCCAGTTTACAAGTCTACGCTTTGCGGCAGCATCGAAGTAATGATTATCGCGGCACGTATCGCGTCTGGATGTGGTTGGCCGTTTTTTTACTTTTGGCCAGCGTTAATTGTATTGTCGATATTGAAGCGGCCGGACGCCAGTTAGCCCGCGGTTGGAACTTGACGTCTGGTGGCGACCATTCGAGTTTACCGATCATTGTCAAACTTTCATGCTTAGCGATTTTGGTTGTCCGCGGAATTATCGAAATCCGCTCCAGTCCTACATCGATTGCGTTGGTAGCAGTCGTTTGGCTCGCATATTCATTGGCGATTGCCGTGCAAATGCCAGCCGTCAATCGCAACATCGTATTTGAATTCGATCCCACCTATGGCAATAGTATGTTATTAGGCTCGATAGCTCTGTTGCTATCGGTCCTGGTCTATGCCCGGCTGGTATTGTTGCAATCATTGGGGCTGGCGGCGACGGCAAGGATGGCTTCCAAAGCATCCAAAGGCAAATCGAGCAAGTCAAAAACGACGCGAGGGAAATCGCGATCAAGGTCAAAAGTGACATCTGATGACGCTAATGAAGTGGAGTTAAAGCATGATGAGGACGAATCCGCTGAGGACGACCGAGAAGATGACGACGCGGAAAACACCTCGACAGGCGATCGGCAAATCTCAAGCGGTCGAACGTCATCCCCTGTAGTAGCCCCTGCAGTTGCAAAGTCTCCATCGCCGCAGTCATCCAATTCGCCTCAATTGCCACTGACGGCATCCAGTCGATCGGCTCCGGTTTCGTCACCCGGCAAAGGTCCGCTGCAAGCCAAGATGTCGATTGCATCCTCAGCCAGCTCAGACGACGATGAGGACGAGGATGATGAAGATCAACAACATGATGGGCAGCGGCCGATGTCAAAAGCCGAACGCCGAAAATTGCGAAAAGCTCAGTCACAACAACAGCGCCGTGCGGCCTAATGATGGTCGTATTGGACAACGGTGACCGTATTCGATGTAGACTCAGCAATCGACAAAAAAACGGCGACTGGTTTTTTGAACCATCGCCGTTCAGTGTTAATTGGACTAAGTACTTAATTCTGGCAGTCACCTGCATGTTTCTTTCGCAAGTGAACTCTTGTTGCCAAATTACGTGACAATTAATTGCCACCTTCAGCCGGCGGAGTGCCATCCGCTTTGGGGCGGCTTTCAGCGATTTTGATTAGTTCATCACCAGCCGATTTCAAAACCGTGATCATTTGATTGGTCACCGCCTTAGTTTGATCTCCACCGGTGGGTGGTGGTTCTTCATCTTTCGATTGATCCCGCAATCCAACGTCAGATTCTTTGAACAATCGATCGAGGACTTTGACAGTTGATTCAATTACTTTTTTCTCTTCGGCCGTAGCGAATTCCTGAAAATTCTTTTCTTTCAATGCCGTTTGAGATAGTGCCGAATAGGTTTTGGCTTTTTTGCGAACCGCGTTCAAATAGTAGGTCGGCATTTCGATGACCGATGGGCCATCGGACGAAGACGAGCCTTGACCACCGTCACGATTCCCACCCCCGGGATCATCGCCAACCACGCCACCTGTGCCCATGGAGGGCTTTTCTGGGCCTCGTTTACTATCCCCGATTTTTTGCAGACTGGTATTGGAAAGCATTAGGTTCAAAGCAATTAATTCTTCGAGATCCGCACGAACTTGGATCGCTTCTTGCAGCGAGCTTTCGCCCGTTAATGCTGCCATGTTATAAACGGTGTCGGAGACAAAAGCAGTCGCTGGGCTGGCGTGTTTCAGTTGACCTAAGGCCGTTAGTGCATCGAATCGCAACCATAGCGGTTGTTCTTTATCAGCCAAAACCGTATTCAACCCTTGAGTAACTTCGCCATTGGTTCCCGGTCGCCGCAATCCACCTAATGTTTGAACGGCTCGCCGTTTCATCCAGTATGACGCGTCCGTTGTCCATGCACCTTGGCCAGCAACTGAATTGCTCAGCAACGCCAGTGAATAAGCCGTCAATCGACTGACCTCGGCTTCGTCGAGCAGCGGACGCACGCCGTGAACTTGTGCGACCCGTTGTAATCCCGAGATTGCGCCAACCCGAACGTATAAAGGCAGCGATTCGTTATCCATCAATGTCATTAAGTAACGGAAACAGGCCAGATTGGGTACTGGAGCCGTGCTGGATCCGCCGTCGGCATTATTAAGCAGACCGATTAGAGTTACCGCATTAAGGCGGGACGAGGGGTGAAAGTTCTTTTCGACCACATTTTGCAAATTAGGCAATAGGATCGATTCAATTAATTGTTGACGGTAAGCCGCCGTGGCATCGGACGGAAATAGTACGCGCAACAAGTCGGTCCGGCGTTTTCCCATCTCAGCCAAAGACGCTTGATCCGTTTGAGTCATCGACGCGATCCAGAAGTCGCGAACATATTCGGTAAATCCATCGCTGAATGACCGGCTACCGCGAGCAATTTCTCGCAATTCATTACCGGCCTCTCGCAGCGCTGCGCGAGCGGCCGATTGCAAGGCGCGTTTTTCAGTTTGTACTTCTCGAGGATCACCTTCAGAGATTACCGGAATGTCAAATTTCGTTGCAACCGCCATCACTTCGTAGTCTTGCTGAACAACAAAACTCTCTGGGCAGGGTGCGGCTACCAGATTCATTGACGAGTCACCGCAGGCCAGCAGCGCGCCAAAGCCAGCAACAGCTAACTTACTAATGGCTCGATTCGAATTCGAGTTTTTTGATCCTGATTTCATGCTAATACCGTTTTCTTAGTTTGAGGCAATTCCCACTGACCCCCAGAATTGCTGGATTTTCGGGCACTTGGCGACGGGAACCCGCCGAATCTGACCAATTTGATAGGATCGCGACTTACAATTTTTCCACGATAACACCGGTGGGAATCCCAACTCGGCTTGGTGGGTAAATTAATCGGCAATCCCGATCGAGCGTTTTCGAAATCTGCAACTCTACAATAACAGCTTTGAGAGGGGTTTTCAACGAAAAGTTCCCCGGTTCGCTGGGGCTGGCGAATTATTTTCAGAATAGCCAGAAAACACGGAAAAATTGTATCGGGTTACCGGGTTTAGAACCTAGCAGGTAAAGGTTTTGGTTTCATAGTCTCCGCCAGTGGATACGGCGATCGGGAAAGTGGCAACCGAGATAGAAAGCTTTTTTCGTTTACAAAAATTGTAAATTCACAAAATCTCTTGTAACCCTCTCAGACCCAATTCAAACCATGATGTGGCTACCATCGGAGGGGCTTGTCAAACCTAACGCGACTGCAATCCCCATTTGGGGCGTGTCAGGGGACCGATGACTACCTACGAATTTTGAGATTTAGCAGAATCCCTAGAATACCTAGTTTGAATCCTTGGGGATTTGAGGTTAACATGAAGATTCGAGCGGGATGCAATTAGTGGTGTTTTCATTGTCAGTTTTTTACGGCGAAACAGGGAACATGAAACGTTTACTCAACCGGATACTCATCGCGGCGGCACTTTTGTGCTGGGGATTATCGACGGGACACGCTCAGGAAGAAGCTAGCATCCCTGATAGTTGGGCTAATCAGATCAAGTGGAGGTCGATTGGCCCTGCCAATATGTCTGGTCGTATCACGGCTATAACCGTTTATGACAAAGACACTTACACATGGTGGGCTGCTACCGCGTCCGGTGGTTTGCTCAAGACGACAAATAACGGAATGTCATTTGAGCATCAATTTCACGATCAACCCACGGTTTCGATCGGTGACGTAAAAGTTGCTCAATCGGATCCCAATATCGTTTACGTTGGAACGGGTGAAGCCAATCCGCGCAACAGTGTTTCTTGGGGCGACGGAGTCTACAAATCGACTGATGGCGGCAAGACGTGGAAAAACGTGGGATTGCGGCAATCGTTTCAAATCGGCCGAATGGCGGTTCACCCGGAGAATCCCGACATTGTCTACGTCGGTGCTTTGGGGCGCTTGTGGGGACCCAGTGAGGAACGCGGACTGTTTAAGACATCCGATGGTGGCAAGACCTGGGAGAAAATTCTGTATGTCGACGATCAAACCGGCGTAATTGACGTGCAAATGAACCCGAGCAACCCCGATGAGTTGGTCGTTGCGACGTATGAACGATCGCGCGATGGCTTTGACGGCAACGATCCAATTAAGAAATATGGTGCTGGATCGGGCCTTCACAAGACGACCGATGGCGGCAAGACATTTAAAAAGCTCACAGGTGGATTACCGACCGTCAAAATGGGACGAATTGGTTTGGATTATTACCGAGCGGACCCCAAATTTGTCTATGCAATTATTGAAACAGAAAAAATTGGGCAGCCAGCCGACGACGTCGGTTTTGCAGGATTGACGGCGGAAGATGTTGAAGCTGGGTCGCGAGTAACGGATGTTACGCGAAACGGGCCTGCTGCAGAGGCAGGTTTGAAAGAAGGCGATATTATTCTGGGCCTGAACGACAAATTGATTTTAAGCTACGAAGAATTGCTGAAAGAACTGCGGAAACTTAAACCAGACGATGTCGTGAAAATTAAGTATTCTCGCGAACGTCAGGCGATGGATTGTGAGCTAAAGATGGCCAAACGCCCGGCAACTGGTGGGGGCCGTAATCCGTTCACCGGGACGTTGGGTGGACAAGCCGAAAACGTTCAAGATCAACAGGGAGCCGAAGGATTTCAGTACGGCGGTATCTATCGCAGTGAAGATGGCGGTGAGAATTGGGTGCGAATCAATACGCTTAATCCGCGACCCATGTATTATAGCCAAATTCGGGTCGATCCAAGCGACAACAAAAATGTGTATTGCTTAGGTACCGAACTTTATCGTTCATTTGATGGCGGTACAACCTTCAAGCCTGATGGAGTAACGAGTGGAATTCACGTCGACTTCCATGCACTGTGGATCAACCACAATGAAGGTCGGCATATGATCATTGGCTGTGATGGTGGCGTCTACATGACACACGATCGCATGGCCAGTTGGGACCATTTGAGCCACGTTGCGATTGGTCAGTTTTATCATACGGGTGTCGACACTCGAAGAAACTACCGCGTTTACGGTGGCTTGCAGGATAACGGCAGTTGGGGTGGACCATCGCGAGTTGGCAATGGTTCGGGACCGGTAAACACCGATTGGTTTAGCGTGGGTGGCGGTGACGGTTTCGTGACTTTTGCGGATCCAAATGATCCAGACCAAGTCTATTTTGAAAGCCAAAATGGTGGGATGGGTCGGATTAATATTCGGACCGGCGAACGGGGCTTTATTCGTCCGCAACCTGAACAAGGCCTGCGATACCGTTGGGATTGGAAGACGCCATTTTTGTTGTCCAATCACAACTCTAAGATCTTTTATTCGGCCGGTAACTATGTGTTCCGATCGGTGAAAAAAGGCGATGCAATGCAACGCATCTCGCCGGAAATTACTAACTCGGAGATGGGTGCTGGCAGTGCCTTGGCTGAATCACCAATGCAACAAGGATTGTTGTATGTTGGAACAACCGATGGAGCGATTTGGGTAACAAAAGACGACGGTGCAAACTGGGAAGCGATTTATCATTCGCCAGTTAAAAAGGAAGAAGAAAAGAAAGAAGAAGAAAAGAAGGAAGAGCCCGCTGGTCAAACTTCAACAGAAAAAGCTGAAGCCAAACCGGAAACAAAACCAGAAGAAAAACCGGCAACTGGCGATAAGCCAGCTCAAGCCGACGCCTTAACGGGCACTTGGGCTGGTGCAGCCACGGGAGAAAATGTTCGCGGCAACTTAGCGAATTTTGAGTTTACTCTGGCCGTGGATAACGATGGAAAATTGTCGGGCACGGTCCGCAATCGTCGCGGCGATGCCGAAATTACCAATGCAACCTACAATCGCGAAACCGGCGAATTTTCCTTTGAAGTAGCGGCCCAACAAGGTTCGCGTGCTTATAAAGGCAAACTCAAAGATGGAACAATTGAAGGTGAAATCAATTTCGGCGAAGGCCGCATGGTGATTCCATTTAAAGCCACCAAAAAAGATGGTGAAACGCTCGAGTTTACAGCCAACGATTTGGCCAATTTGCCGCGAGCTGAGGTTGCCTTGGCCAGCATGTTGCTGGTTTCCGCAACGGACGAAACCGTCGTTGGAACTTGGGCTGGCGTGATCGAAGATGAAAATTTGCCAAACGGCAGAATTGAATTCGAAATCCGACTCAAAGCCGGTGAAGGCCGCGAAGTTTCGGGAACTATCGTTTCGATGATGGGCGAATTGGCCGTTTCAGAAGGTCGATTCAATGCTCAAAACGGACGATTCAATTGCGTTGCGGGAAATAGCGATTTGCAATTGGATATTGAGGCTAAAGTCGAAGGCAATTCCATGTCCGGGAAAATGGCTGCCGGTGAAGGTGACATGGAATTGGAGTTTGTTGCTACTCGCAAAGAAACCAAAGCAGACGACGCTGCAGCTCAAGAAAAAGCACAGGCCGAGGAAGCCAAAGCAGCCGCAATGAAAGCGGCCGAGGTTGCCAAGGCCGAAGCTGAAAAAGCAAAGGCCGAAGCTGAAAAAGCCATGGCTGAAGCAAAGGCTGCCGAGGCCACCAAGGCTTCCGCCACTAAACCAACCGCCGAAACCAAAGCGGCCCAAACTGCAGATGCGGTCGAATCGGCCAAACAAGAACCAGCCAAAGGTTCTGATGTAGTGAGTGGAAAATGGTCTGGCAACTTCGTTTCCGATCAATTGCCCCAAGGTATGGGCGGAATCACGTTGGAATTGAAACAGGATGCAGACGGCAAGATCACTGGAAAATTTTCATCGCAACGCGGCGAAGGCCAAGTCTCGAGTGGCAAATTCAACGCGGAAAGCAAAGCCCTGGAATTGGTGATCGAAACAGAACGAGCGCCGATGAATTTCAATGGCAAAATTGAAAACGACCAATTCAGCGGAAACGCTGAATTCGGTGGTGGCGGATTTTCTGTCCCATTCGAAATGAAACGCGAAGCTGCAGCCGCAACTACGGAAGAAGCTAAAGCAGAAGAAAAACCAGCGGAAGAACAGGACGAACCAGCACGTACCTCGGGCCGCGTTCGACCAACGGAACTGGAAAAATTGGTTCCGGGTCCTCGTTGGGTGAGTGCACTTGAAGCCAGTCGATATCGTGCTGGCCGAGTTTATATGACCCTCGATGGTCACCGCAGCAATGATGATGAACCGTATGTGTTTGTCAGTGAAGACTTTGGCAAGAACTGGAAGTCCATTCGCGGTAACCTGCCTACCTCGGCTGGTTCCACTCGAGTGATTCGCGAAGATATCGTCAATGAAGATGTGTTGTACCTAGGATGTGAGTTCTCGGCATGGTTTTCGGTAGACCGCGGTGCCACTTGGACCCGATTTACTGGAAACTTGCCAACGGTTGCCGTTCATGAATTCGCACAGCATGTGTCGTCTGGCGAAGTGGTAGCGGCGACCCATGGTCGAAGTTTGTGGATCGCCGATGTTACCGCTTTGCGACAGTTTAGCAAAGCAGCTCCGACCGCGGCCAGTAAGTTGTATAAACCGAATACCGTGGTTCGCTGGCGACAATCACCGCGGCAAGCGGATTCGGGAACACGTCGGTTTGTTGGGCAAAACCCAACGAGTAATGCACAAATCTATTATTCGCTGGGCGAAGACGCAGAGTCTGTATCCGTAACCATCGCCAACATCCGCGGCGAAACGGTGGCCACATTGGCTGAACCACCTGCCAGAGCCGGGTTGCACCTGTTGGAATGGAATTTACGACGTACACCTCCGCCCGGACAACAACCTGGCGGCCAATTTCAAGGTGGCCGACGAGG
>JBGSMY010000202.1:0-4954 GCA_041739975.1 Pirellulaceae bacterium | reverse complement strand
TAATTTGGGAGACAGAAAATTCTTCGGCAACGGTCACCTTGGATGCGGCCAAATCGGCTAATGGCATGGCCGATGCCGCTCTGCGCTACATGCGGACCGAGCCCTAATCGCAAATCAGAAAATCCCGGAAATAAAAAAAGGTTTGGGACAATGTCCCAAACCTTTTGATTCGTCGGGCACCAAAATGACGAATCATCTTGGTGCCCGATCTAAGCTCAGCCGTGAGCACTTGCTGGTCTGGTTGACCCAGAAACCGTGACCAGCAAGAAAGAACAGGCTCATACCCAGGAGGGGGGGCTTGATGTCGGAATTCCCGTTGCCGACATCAACGCGGCCAAGCTCTTACCATGTTCGATTCTACGCAAATCCTCGCGTATTTTAATACCTCGCTGTCGATCGCTGATGTATTGTTTGTTTGATTCGTCTTTGGTCCTTTGAATTGAACGGGCGTAGAGATACCGAAGCCCCGGAGTTCCTGCAAGACGGATTTAGTCAAAAAAATAAAAAAGTCCAAAAAATTAACATGCTCGTAAAATGAGGCCGCGCCTTCAGGTCTTTTTGTTCCAAATAGGCCTTATAAGGACATAGACGGTCATTTCACGTTTCCTTCTAAAACGAGTAATTGTTGCTTGAGGCAGATTCCGCTTGGTGCAGAAAACCCGCCCAATCCGCCAGTTCCAATCACTCGGTGGCACGGAATCAACAGTGGGAGTTGATTGCGGCTCATCACGGTACCCACGGCTCGCGCGGCTTTAGGAAACCCGGCCCTCCGCGCCACTTCCCCGTAGGTCATGACTTCCCCAGCCGGAATTGAACGAACGACCTGGCGGACGCGTTGTTGGAAAGTTGTGCCTTGAGGGATCCTAACAGGCAATGACTGCAAGTCCAATTGTTCGCCGCTGGCATACTGTCGAATGGCGACGAGCCACTTTTTTTCTAAATCGTTTGGCCGCGACAACGCCGCTTGCCAATCGCTACAAACGCTGAGTAATTCATCTTGATTGGTGTAACCCATTTTCAATTGCAAGACCTGCGAGCCATCGCTCAATAAACCTACCCAGCCGAGTTTTGTGGCAACGCAGAGCATTCGGTTCTCACGGCTCTGATTGTTGACATTCGCCTTTTGTTTGGCGGCTACCGTTGCGCTCATCAGAATACTCCTTAGAAATAACAAATTTTTAGAACTCGGGGGTACCGCGATTATAACAATCTCCGGAACTCAGTTGACCGGATCTTTGTTTTTCAACGTCTAACCGGGCTTAGTTGTCCGAAAGCTCAAGTATATCAAAATCGGCAGCAGAGAATTGTCGGCGGGATCTTCTCCTTGCCACAGATTTTGTTAATCTTGAGCCGGTTATGACACGGCGCGACCGCCCAAAATATTCGAGGGCGAATCACAAGTCCCGGGCGGACATTGCTGGAAAGGTGAAATGTCAAAGTACTCAGGTTTCTCCGACGACTACTACATGAACGTTAATTTGGTGACTGAATTAGAGTTGCCGACAGGGCGTGACACCTTGTTACATTTTTTTGAGCAAGTCAAAAAGCAATTTCCGACGATGCGCAACTTTCACAGTCGCGATCGCGGAGAATGTATCCTGGAAGAAGACAAAGACTCGGGGAAATATCGTTGGGTGTCAGTCGAAAATAAACGGATTTCTAGTGGCTATGTGAATCCACCTGACATCGAAACGGCCGCGGCTCAACATAGTCTAATTTTTGATATGATCCCTTATAGTCTGAGCGTCAGTCCGCTTGATTGCGAGTCGCTTAATTTGATTTTTGGATTTGATTTTGCTTATCGCGGTAATCATCACGAATTAGTGGCCAATGCCCTGGGAGTTTCTCCAGCGCTCGAGCCATTTTTGGAAATCCCAGGTGCCAAGAATATTGCACAAGAAACTGCCGTGACCATGGCGTTGGAAGAAAATTGCCGGACTCAATTTCGATTGCACGTTGAGCCGCGTACCAGTACCTATCATATTCGCACGGGAGAATTTCAAGAGGAATCGATCAGCGTTTACCTCACGGTCCGTCGCTACAGTAGTTTGGAACCAGGTGAGACCTTTGTCAGCAAAATCACCCAATTGCAACAGATCGCCACCGATTTACTAGACAAATATGTGGTGCCACAGGTCTTGGTCCCGTTGCAACGCGCAATCTCTTTGAAATAATGTCTTCGCCGAAGTGAAATTTTTTTGAAATACCCTGACGTCCGATTTCGCAGCCAACAGGTGATAAGTTAACCGATGAGTACTATTGCAACTTTAAACACCGAACGTACGGAAATTGCTGGAATTTCGATCCGTGACTTGGTCGAGAAATTTGGTACGCCGAGTTATGTCTATGTGGCCGATCGAATTCGCCAACAATTGGCAACGTTGCGGCAATTCGACGTTATTCGCTACGCGCAAAAAGCCAATTCAAATTTGGCAATTCTCGATTTAATGCGACGTGAAGGCGTGATGTTGGACGCCGTCAGTGCCGGTGAGCTGTTGCGAGCTCAAGCGGCCGGATATGCTTGGCAAGGTGATCCTCCTCCCGTGGTATTTACGGCCGATTTGTTCGATCGCGATGTGTTGGCGATGGTTCAGCAGAATCCCATTGCGGTTAACTGTGGTTCGCCCGATATGATTTCGCAGTACGGAGAAATTTGCCCGGGTCGCGATATAACGATTCGGATTAATCCTGGATTTGGACATGGTCACAGTCACAAAACAAACACTGGTGGTCCGCAGTCAAAACACGGTATTTGGCACGAGCAATTAGACCAGTGTTTAGCGTTGGCAAAAAAATATCAGCTAACTGTTTCCGGATTGCACATACATATTGGTTCGGGCACGGACTTTGAGCATCTGTCGCAAGTTTGCGGCGCCATGCAGGGGTTTGCAGTGCGCGTTGGAGATTCATTGCAATCGATTAGCGCTGGCGGTGGGTTGCCAACACCCTATCGCGATCAGGAGCGTCCTATCGATGTCAATCGCTATTTTGAGTTGTGGCAGTCTACTCGCCAATCACTAGAACGAGCATTTCGTCATCCGGTACGTTTGGAAATCGAGCCTGGTCGATATCCTGTTGCCGAAGCTGGATTCTTGATTGCCGAGATTCGCGCAATCAAACGAATGGGTGAAAATTGGTTTTATCTGGTTGATGCCGGCTTTAACAATTTGGCTCGACCTATTTTATATGGCGCCTATCACCCGATGTCGATTGCCAGCCGGCGGGGTGTCTCGCTGGAACAGCATCGACCCGTTATTGTCGGCGGGCCACTTTGTGAATCGGGAGATATTTTTACACAAGCCGATGGGGGTACCGTTGTACATCGCGAGTTGCCAGTGGCCGAAGTTGGCGATTGGCTGATCATTGAATGTGCAGGTGCTTATGGATTTACGATGTCGTCGAATTACAACAGTAAGCCTTTGGCCGCGGAAGTGATGATTGATGCAGGCCAGCCGCAATTAGTGCGTTCACGGCAATCGTTGACGGCATTATTTGCTGATGAGTTCATACGGTGACGATAGCACATCATTTGGAGACTCCTCAGCTCCCTTGATTCAATCGGCTTGAGGGAGGGTTCAAAAATGTATAAAAAAATTGCTGGTCTATTTATCCTTGCGGTCACCCTAGTTAGTGCTAGTTTTGGCCAAGATTCCTTAACGCCCCAATTGTGGCAAGAAGACATTCGCTTTTTGCGGGAAGAAATATATCGCAATCACCCCTTTTTGTTCAAAAAAATTTCGCGAGATACTTTTGATTCTGCAGCAGATAAATTGGAAATTTCTATTCCAGAACTTGAGCCACATGAAATTGTGGCGGGAGTGCGAAGGTTAGTGGCTATGATTGGATATGGCCACACGCAACTGTTGCCTGGATCGGGTGCAGATAGATTTCATGCACTGAATATCAACCCGGTCCATTTCCCCGATGGCGTTTTTGTCCAAGCTGCTCACAAAGATCACGCCGACCTTGTCGGCGCAAAAATATTGGAAATTGAGGGCGTCGCGGTCAATTCGGCGCTTGAAATGATTCGTCCGTTGGTTCCGATGGAAAACGAGCAATTCTTTATTAACAGCGGTCCCGGCTATTTACGTTCTCCCGAGGCACTTCATGCCCAACGTATCGTTGCGTCTTTAAAAACCGAAATTCGGCTAACGCTCGAAAAAGATGGGGTTGTTTTCGATGCCACGCTTCCAGCGGTGCCGGCGACACGGATTCCGCTCCGCTTTGGACTAATCCCGTCAAATCCTGATTGGATCGAAGCACGAGGCAACGTCGACCAGCCTCTTTGGTTACGCATTACTGACCGATACTATCACAACGTATATCTCGCGGAATCCAAGACGGTCTATGTCCGGCAAACCCAAATTGAGGACGATCCCGAAATGTCTATTCAGGAGTTCTACCGCCAGTTATTTGAATGGATCGAGAAGAACGATGTTGATCGACTGGTGTTGGATGTTCGACTCAATGGGGGCGGCAATAACCAAAAAATTAAGCCCATCGTGACCGGGATAATCAGCTGTCGCAAGCTGAATCAGCCGGGAAAATTGTTTGTACTCATTGGCCGTCGCACCTATTCAGCTTGTCAAAATCTTGTTAATGAATTAGACAATTACACAGAAGCGATTTTCGTTGGCGAACCAACAGGGGAGAATTTGAATTTTTACGGCGATTCGAAATCGGTAATCTTGCCGAACAGCAAATTGGAAGTCCGTTTGTCATTTGCTTGGTGGCAAGACAAACCACAATGGGAAAACGCACCATGGACTGCCCCCGACATCGAAGTGCCACTGACCTTCGACGATTATCAAAACGGGCGAGACCCCGTTCTTCGAGCGGCGGTAGAGTTTAAGTCAAATGAACGTCCGCTTGGAAAATAGTGTGGATACCAAAGTTTATTCATGATTTTTGGCATTTAATCCAAATTTACGGTGGATTGGGTCGTGGTGATCGC
>JBGSMY010000182.1:0-6712 GCA_041739975.1 Pirellulaceae bacterium | reverse complement strand
CGGCTGCGGCCTTTTCGGCTGCGGCCTTTTCGGCTGCGGCCTTATCAGCCGCCGCCTTTTCCGCCGCCGCCTTCTCTTGTTCTAATTTCGCCTTAGCCGCTTCGTACTCGGCCAACTTGGCTTCATAAACTTTTAGCGCTTGATTGTATTCCACCATCGCGGCATCATAACGTTTCCATTGCTCGTAATAGTCCTTGCCTCGTGAAAGGGTCGAACGCAATGTACTAGCCGCTTGGGTCAAGTTGGCGATCACTTCGAACCGCAAAGCCACTGGATCCCGCAGCACTTGCGGTCGATCGGTCAACTTATAAGCGACTACAGGTGCCGGCAGTCGAGCGGGCGAAGCAAGAACTGTGGTGATACCAGAGCGACGAACGGCAGCGACCGTCGGATCTTCGGAAATCAACAGTTCACCGAGTTTGGTATTCAGCGGCAATTGGCCATTAAGCGCTCCACCAAAGGCAAGTGTTGTGCTCAAGTCCATCATTCCGGGTACGACAACCGCGTTGGGAAATGAATCGACAATTGCTTGATCGGGCATGGAAACATTCGGTCCAACTGCCACAATCGACGAGCCTAAAACCGAAATCTCCGCACCATTCCAGGCGCCATGGTCTGTATAAACGGAGCCCGCTCGAATGACACGTGCTGTCGTTTTCGCGTTAACGGGTTGCGTTTTCTTCCAAACCGATTTGCCCGCAACAAAGGTTTCAATGACCATCGAATTGCGCTCGAATGGGCCGCCACTTAAGATTGCAAAATCCGCATCTTTGCCGGCTTGTAACGTACCGACTCGATCGGCAACGCCTAACACGCGAGCTGCGTTGGCCGTCAATACGGCCAAGATCTCTTCATGATTCAGACCACCGCGTTTTAACAATCCGGCGGTAAACCAAATCTTGGCCAATTCATCGCGCGAGGCCGAACCAATCGCCACATCGTTCCAGCGTTTGCCATCTCGCAATCGACGCGCTACTTCCCAAACCATATCGTCCGACGATCGGTCCCGGGGTTGTATCGGGCGATTGGTGATTCGATCGACATCTGTAGCCAGTGGCAGTACAAAGCCGCGAAATGGCGAATCAGCGTCAGTCAACAATTTCGAAACGGTTTCGTTTGGTTGCGGATTGACCAACAACGGCTTGACCTTTAACTCATTTGCCAGTTGTGCTGCGGCGCGAATTTCACTCGAAGTTGTCGCGGTGACGCGAATCGGCAACTCTTTATTTGCAGCCAACCTCAGCGTCGTTAAAATGTCGACGTCTTGTGGACTCAAACTTTCCGCAGACCAGTCGTCTACAGACGATTGAAACAATACACGCAGGCCAGCTACCGCTCCGGCTAAACTCGACGCTAATTGCGGCCGGCTTGGTTCTAACGGCCGCGTTTCGCTAACGGCACCGATGGGTGGTTCGTAGACTGTCGGTGGATTAAATGCGACCGAGGTCAGCAGGATTCGCAAACTTTCCGATTCGCTCAGCGTTCGCGATGCAAGATCCTCGCCGGCCAATTTAACGACGGCCGATTGCCCCGGCATCAAACGGGCAGTGCCAGGCGCAATTTGCACTGTGGTAATACCCTGGGCCAAGAGATCGTTATAGTCGCCAAAATAGTCGAATGAATCGATAGCGCGGAAATAAGGTGTAACCGCTTGCTCGTCATCATCGCCGCCGGCCAAGCTCGTTTCGGCAATAACTAAGCCCGGAACCAATTGGCATTCAGGCAATTCATGGCGGACGGCGCCAGGCGGTATCTCTAATTCGCTGGCAGGTCCCACAGCCACGACTTTGCCGGCCGACACGACAATTGCGCCGTTTTCTATCGGTGCGGCATGTCCAGTCCAAAGTTTCCCAACCAGCCAAACATCGACTTTGCCGACTGAAGCGCCAGGTTCGGAGTTTGACGAGGTAGCGGCCGATGGGGCTTGAGCCACCAAATTAGCCGACAACATCCAAGATGCGATCAGGACGGTAACGATCCAATGACGATTGTTCATTATTGTCCCTCAACCGTAGCTTCTAGTAACCGACGCAACCTAGCGTCTTTGGCTTTCTCATAAACGACTTCGCCGCGAATCACGACCGTTTCGACCCATGATTGTGTGGCCAACGGATCACCACTCCAAATCACCAAGTCGGCGTCGTGTCCAGCAGCAATGGAACCCACCATTGAGTCGAGTCCGATGGCTTTGGCCGGAACTGTGGTTAGAGCCGCCAAGGCATTTTCGTGCGACCAACCATGCTTGACTGCTGTTGCGGCTTGGTACCACAAATAATTGCTGCCAATTGTCGATCGATTGGCATTGGTGTCCGCTTGAAACATGGCGCTGGTGCCATTAAATGCTTGCAACAGATTGACTTTTTCTTCGCTGCGAGTTCGCGGAATGTTGCGCCAAAAAACCAAGTTGGAATCGAGGACAACTGGCAGATTGCGTTTGCGAATAAGGTCGGCCGCTTTGTCACAATCGTTGCCTAAAATCAAAAGGGGGCGCAACTGAAATTCATCGATTAAGCGGACGGCCTGGCCAACATCCATTGCGTTTTCACAATAAATCATCGACAACATTCCGCCGCCAATGGCTTTGGCAAGAGTCTCTAAACCTTGTTGGGTTTGCGCAGCACTGGCTGCCGGTGGTCCACCTGCCGCTCCACCTTCGGCATTGTCACTGCCCTCGCCACCGGATTCTTCTCGATTGTCCGTTTGAGCCGTTTCGCCTTGCCCACTAGGTTTTTCCGCCGCAGCGTCTTTATCGCCTTCTTTTAATTTCTTGGCCTTGTTAAATTCTCGCCGCATTGTGGCTAGGTGACTCATCCGCGAACCGGCCGGTGGTCGCATCGAAATCTTGAGTGCGATGTCCCGTTCCACCAACATGTCATTGACGTACAAACCAGACGTTTTCAAGACCGCCACTTGTCCACCAAACATTGTGCTGTTGGCCGGTGAAACGGCAACGGTTGTGATGCCGTTGCGCAAGGCTTCCTGAAAATAGTCGGCCTGTGGATTTACGGAGTCCACAACGGACAAATAGGGGACATTGGGATTTCGCTCGTTAGGTTGGCTCATCGGACCGGGTTGATGCACATCGACAAAGCCGGGCAACACCCAGCATTCGCCCGCATCAATTACTTTATATTCAACTGGAATCGCCAAGTCGCTGCCCACCGATTCAACGCGGCCTTCTCGCGTTAACACCACGCCCGGAGCAAAAACTTCTCCCGTGCCAGTGACGACTCGAGCCGCTTTGATGGCCAACTGCGCATGGGTCGCCAGCGGCGTCAAACAGATTCCAACCAATGCCGTTAGAATTGCAAACGTTGTTCTCATACGATGATTGCCTTCGTCACGAATTTAATGAAACTTTGAACTGCCCAACGGCTGATTTTATTTCCGATTGATTAACTCGAGTTCCAAGTTACGAGCCATCAAATCACAGGGCAGGGATGTCCTGCAAACAAACTCTCAAACCTCAAACGATCAAGCCACAAAATCTTAGGTCAAAAAACCGAATCCAACCGCGAATGTCGGTCTGCTAATGTCTCATTTGGGAGATGTACTCGCCGTTATTGTCATGTCATCACCAGTTACCAATTGGCCATCCACCATGGTCCATTGGCAGTCGGAGGTAAACGATAATGGATCGCCCGATAGCCCAATCAAATCGGCGTCCATCCCCACAGCGACCCCGCCAACTCGATCGGCAATGCCGAGCAATTTGGCAGGTGTTTGCGTGATCGCGGCCAGAGCTCGATCCGGTGATGCACCAAATTTGACAGCGAACCTGGCTTTTTCCAGCAACCGGCCTCCGGCCAACGCAAACTCAATTCCGGCGGTTTCGAGTTTTCCTGGTACGTTCCAGCGCAATGAAGTTCGTTCATCTCCAACGACCGTGCCAGTCGTCAAGGCGGTGTAAATAATTGGCATTTTGCTTTTTGCCAAATCATCCAAAACCCAATACGATTCATCGCCGCCGATGATCGTCGAACGGAAATTGAATTCATTTTGCAATGTTATGACGCTCAACAAATCGTGATTGGTGCGACTTACGGAAAAAATCGGCCGCTGGTTTTGGAACATTTCCGCGATGGCTTGAATCTGCGGCGTCGCAGCTTTGAGATCCGTCGAATTTTTGGCTTTTTGCATTTGGCTGCGAAGAATCCAGATCACACCCATACGGTTGGTTGGCTGGCGATTATAAATACTGTCTGGGCGACCGCGGGACGAGTTGCCATTTACAGGATCGGAACAAACCGCCAGAACTTGTCCGGCAAAGTCATTGATCAAACGCTTGCTTTCTGATTGGCCGGCGGTTTTTACGATTGCGCTGCCACCACAAAAGACATTATTCGTTCCCGGCAAGATGTGCGTCGTGGTGATCCCTTCATCAACGGCGCGAGCAAAGTCAAATGAACGATAATCGATCGAGGAAGCGATCCGCAACTCCGGAGTTACTTCGCTTGTTAGTTCGGCAACGCCTCCGGACACACCGATATCGGTTGCCGCATCGACGAGGCCTGGTAGGACCGAATGAACCTCGACAATTTTGGCATCAGCAGCGTCGAGATCTTTTCCAACAGCTGCAATCTTGCCGTCGCGAACCAAGACCATTCCAGGACTCAATACTTCGCCGGTGATCGTATAAACATGTTGCGCTTTTATCAGCACGATTGACGAATTCGGTGAAGGTTGACCCCAAGCCAATTCGGGTGACAAACTGGTTGTTAGCCAAAGAGCCCAAGTGCATATCCACAGAACGTGCAATCGACTTTCCCAAAAGTATCGTTTTGTTTTCATCGGGTTCCTTCATTTGGATAGACTTGACCCTCGACCACAACGAGCAATGGACGGGAACGCAAGTCCAAAGGATTGCCGCTCCAAATCACAAAATCGGCGGAACTTTCGGCGACAATTTTTGATTGAGCAAGGTTCAATGCCCAGGACGATGCGGTCTGCCCAACAAGGGCTCGATGTGCATTGATGGCTGACATCCCGGCTTCGACAGCCGCCGCAGCAGTCGCTCGAATCGCTTCGCCACTGTTACCTGAAAACCATATTGTCACGCCTGCCCGATCGGCTGCAGCCAAATCATCGGCATACCATTGATACCGTGCTGCATTCCAAGCGGGTGCAATAATCGCTGTTTTTGTTTGGGCCAAACGATCGACAAACGGGCCAAACCGATCGGACCCAGAAATTACCGCTCGCAGTTTATAACGTTCAATTAAATCCAATGCCGCTTTCACTTCGGCTTCCGTTTCAACGTGGAACAATACCGGCCGCTGTTGTTGTCGCAAGGCTTCGGCATCACGGCGGCGTTCTTCGAGTAATCGTTGTTGTGTTGGTTGCGGCAAATACAGTCGAGTGGCCGCTGGCTCCAAACCAAAAAACTGGTCCGCCAACTCAACTTGGCCCAGCAAACTGGCCGGAAATCGGTCATTCTTTCGAGATGAACTTGACAATACAACTTTGTCGCCGGCATTAGCGATGGTCACAGCATTGCCGCTTCCGAGTTGCAGCACACCCACTCGACCGGCCAGAACATTTTGTTCGCCCGGAGAATATAAAACTCTCAAAACGCCTGCAGCAATCAATTGTTCAATTGCGGGGTGAGTCGGATCGAAACTGTCGGTGGCCAATAACTGTCTGGCGTCCGATTCCACAGAGTCGTCGATGAGCGTGTTCAACCCCAAACTGACGTCAGCGGCAAAAAGTCCCGCGGTTAATACCGAATGATCGAATCGAAAATCGGCGGCAGTATCAGATGTGGCCGGTTTCACTGAAACAATTTTGCCAGCGCTGACTTCGACAACAACCAGTTGTTCCTGACCGTCCACGTCACGATGCTTTGAAACAAAGCGAAACTGTTGGGGCAGAGATTTCGGAATGGCATCGACATCGGTTTTCGCTGCAGTTGCTGTAGTTGCTGCATCGGATTCGCTCGATTTCACAGCTTTGTCCGAACGTTGAAACACGATTCGGCCAGCAATCATCGTCCAGTGGCAAGCAGCCGAAACATCCAACGTATCGCCTTGTGTAGCACACAAATCGGCGCGTTGTCCGACGGCGATGCGTCCAATTAACTGGTCAGCGCCCAAGGTCTTGGCGGCATCGGTAGTAATACTTGCCAACGCTTTATCGGCTGGTACGCCATGAGCGACAGCGCGAGCCGCCGACAATCGGACGTCGCGAGAACTTCGCGGCTGAGTACTGAGCGGAGAAATTGCCAAACGACCTGTATACTTGGCAATGGTTTGATTCCAATCGCGTTGTTCATCTGACAGGTCATTGCCAGTTGGCATGCGAATCACAATCGGATGCCGACGTTCAAGCAATGTCGCCAACGACTGACCGGCGCCACTCAGGTCCTCCCAGACGACGCGAAGTTTCATAGATTCTGCCCAAGCCATCGCTCGACGAATATCATCGGGATGGGTCGCGTTGAGTCGCAAAATAATTCTGCCTTCGAGGACTGGAATCAACCGCTCTTTGACCGTGTCAACTTGAGGTTTAGTTGGCGGTTTTTCTTCGGGTTTTTCGGTTGCCGGTGCTCCGGCAGGCGATTGATTGGCAGGAGTTTGAGTAGTTGCCGGTGCGCCTGTTGCAGGCGGGGTTGCCGGCGTTTGCGGCGAATTGGGATCGCCTCCACGGCCCCCGCGACTACCTTCACCCCCGCGACCACCTTCACCGCCGCGACCACCTTCACCGCCGCGACCAC
>JBGSMY010000148.1:0-16852 GCA_041739975.1 Pirellulaceae bacterium | reverse complement strand
GGCTCCAGCCTTGTGCGCATGTGGCCCCAAGGCTCCAGCCTCGGGCGCATGTGGTCCCAAGGCTCCAGCCTTGGGCGCATGTGGTCCCAAGGCTCCAGCCTTGTGCGCTCGTGGTCCCAAGGCTCCAGCCTTGTGCGCTCGTGGACACAAGGCTCCAGCCTTGGGCGCATGTGGTCCCAAGGCTCCAGCCTCGGGCGCATGTGGTCCCAAGGCTCCAGCCTTGGGCTTTCCCCCCCCCCTAATATTCAACCGATTCAATCTCACCCATGTGATTTGCAAAAAAGGCGACCGACCATAGGTCACGAAGAGACCGTTGCGGGATACAGTGAGAAAAAGTTACCCAAATTTGCTGCGAAAGAACCCGTTATTCTTTATCGGCACTTATACAAGACCCCAAGTCAAATTTTCCGATTTACGTCATGGCGGCGATGTTCCGAAAAAACTATGGATAAACGCTTGTCGAAAACTGCACGACCTCTAAACCGGCAGAGGTGGCAAGCGACTTGAATCAGCAGGTCCAAAAAGGTTGGTGGTAAGCAGAAATTGGATGGTACCGCCGGTGAGGACACCGGCGGCAACAGTACTGGGGCCACGGAACTGTACAACCGCTACGATCCACATCCCCCCAACTGGGCCATAAGTTTCGGGCCTATTCCGGACTAGAACTGAGCAAGTCCGCAGCGGACTAGTACAAAACAACCTATGTTTTTATGGAAGCGAAACTCATCAAAGTCTCTATTCGCGACTTAGTTGCCTACGAGCAGAGTTAAGGGGAACTTAAGTGAACCGGTACATTAGCAATCAGATACGACAATTTTGTCGCGACGAGACCGGAACTACCGCCGTGGAATACGCCGTCATGTTGGCCGTGATCATCCTCGCTTGTATCGGCGCCATTTTGTCGACCGGTGAAGTACAAGAGTCGATGTTCCAGGACAGCGTCGATGCGATGAATGAAAAAATGTTTCCGGCAGAGTAAGTCAATTCATGTTGACTTTTTTTCAATTCGATTTCGCTAAACCGAGATCACTAAGTAAGATGAAAACCAATCAAATTTCTACTGCCATTCGAAATTTCCTCCGACAGGAGGACGGTCCCACAGCCGTTGAATATGCGATCATGCTGGCGCTCATAGTCGCCGTTTGCATCACCGCCATCGGCAGTGTCGGAACGCAAGCCAGCACGCTGATGGAAAACAACGCAGATCAAATGGATCAGTTCATGAATGTAAACTAAGGCTAAATCGGTTCGCCTTTCCAACGGACAAAAGCTTCCATCGCAAAGTATTCAGGCAAACCAATCAAGTTATATTGGTTAGCCGTACTCGTATTACGATCGACGGCCCGCTGCCAAAATTCTCGCGGATCGCTGCCCGGAAATAACGCTTCGTCTTTTTGGCTCTCATGCATGAATATCGCTTTTTTCTTGCGCAGCACATCCGCCGGTCCTAACGGCACCGAAATGTCGATTTCATGTAATTCGTATTCCTGCCATGCTCCCCGATACAACAAAACTTCGGTTTGCAATCCGACCTCGTCCTTTAATTCAAACAAACTCTGAAAAATGGCTTCCGCGCAAACCCGATGTGTGCCATGCGGATCGGATAGATCGCCCGCCATATATATCTGCTCGGGCTGCACTTCTTGTATTAGTTGTTTGATGATGGCCACATCGTCTGGACCCCATGGATTTTTGTCGATGGTTCCCGTGCGATAAAATGGCAAATCTAAAAAGTGGCAATGTTCTTCCCGACAGCCAACTTTAATCGCTCCAGCTTTGGCCTCACTCCAACGGATCAACGCTTTGATTTTGCGAACCGCATCAATGTCCGGTTCACCGGGCGATTTTTCCACCAGCGACTGGCTAACCAATTGCTCGACGGATTTACTCCGCTGTTGGTCGATAGCAAACATCCGGTTGTACTCGGTCACCAAGTCGGCGAGGCGCTGCGCATCGTGATCAAAAACAGCAATATTGCCGCTGGTCATATAAGCAATATGCACTTCGTGGCTATCTTGATTGAGCCGAATTAACGTGCCTCCCATGCTGATAACGTCATCATCGGGATGTGGGCTAAAACAGATCACGCGTCGGCTGCGCTCGGTTCCTGCTGGATGATAATTAATCGTTTGCGACATCAAATTAAATACGTCTTGGCAAATGACGTGTGCCGGGCCGCGTCGTCGCAATAATTGGTGCAATCCAAATTCGCGAAAATCATCGTCGTCCAATTTGAGCAAGGCCTTGCTGCTTTGTTTGCAAAGCCACAATACAGCGCGTCGCACCAAGGCATCATCCCACGTGACGCTGCCTGATTTCCACGGGGTTTGTTTCGCCGACAATTGGCTGGCTGCCGCATCGTCGAGCAAAATCACAACATCCGCGTGATTTTTTAAGTTCGTCGCCGGGACACGATTTGTCGGTGGCCCCTCCGCAGTTTCACGAATAATATTGGCTTTATGTTCACCAAGAGCCATCAGAAGAATCTTGCGGGAGGCCAAGATCGTTCCTAGCCCCATCGTGATCGCTTGCGCCGGCACGTTGTCCATGCCAAAGAAATCGCTGGCGACCGCCCGCCGCGACGTGGGATCCAATTGCACCAATCGCGTGCGACTGTCGGGTGAAGAAAAGGGTTCATTAAATCCAATGTGCCCATTGCTGCCAATGCCTAACAACACCAAATCCAAACCACCCGCTTGCTGAATGGCTTGTTCATATTCCACACAAAAACGCGGTACATCTTCCAGGGCCATGGTCCCGTCGGGAATGTGAACTTGACTAGGCGGGACATTCACATGATTGAGAAAATGCTCCAAAATCCAGCGACGATAACTTTGCAAGGTTTGAGCGCCGATGCCAAAGTACTCATCCAAATTAAATGTCTCGACTCGCGAGAAATCCAACCCCTCCTCGCGATGCATGCGAATCAACTCGCGGTAGACGCTCAATGGGGTCGAGCCGGCCGGCAAACCCAACACCGCGTTCTGTCCAAGCGAATTTCGTTCGCGAATCACCGCGGCCACCAATTGGGCCACATGCCGCGCCATCACGTGGACATTGTCAAAAACAACGCATTTAGGGCGCGTCCCAGGTATGACTGACGCGCCAAAGACCGATGACTTTGCTTTCGCAGCTGCTGATTGACTACTCATGTTTCCTACGGCGACGTGATGTGGTGGAATGGTTGTTTCCATGATAAATGAATCGGTTCGGACTGCCTATTGTCATTGCCGGAATCATTCGCAAAATAACAGTTTCTCAATTTGATGCGACTTCGCAATTCCGATCGCCTGCAACCTCAATTTGAAGGATATAAGGATGCCAAACCAAGACCTCATACGCGTCTTGTTTGTTTGCATGGGAAATATCTGCCGTTCTCCGGCAGCCGAGGGCATATTCTCGGACATTGTCCGGCAACACGGTTTGACTGACCAGTTTTTGGTCGACTCGGCGGGTACGATCGGATACCACAGTGGTTCGCCAGCGGACCGCCGAATGCGCGAAGCGGCTAAAAAACGCGGACTCGATCTGACAAGCCGAGCGCGGCAAGTCACGCATAGCGATCTGGATGAATTTGACTGGGTAATTGCCATGGATCGACAAAATTTGTCCGATTTGCAGTCTGTCCATTCGAAGCCAAGTTCCCAAGTCCGATTGTTAAGTTCTTTTTTTGAATCGTCTGCGGATTGGCCGGCAGATGTCCCCGACCCGTATTATGGCGGCGACGAAGGATTTGAATATGTACTCGACATGTTGCAATCGGGCTGCCCAAAATTGCTGGCAGAGATTCTCAGGACCAATCGCATATAATGAGGGGCTGGAATCGAAATGGCTTTGACTTCTAGGACCCGGGATTCAACATGACTCGACAAACATGGCAACTCAGCTTTTGCGCCTGGCTTTTATTTACCGTCTTGATGGGAAATTCTCCAACCGTGATTGGTCAAACGACTCCAGCCGCGGATGTTACCCGCCTAGCAACTTTCAATGCGTCCATGAGCCAAGAACGCGATGGTGAAATGCTAGAAAAGTTGGCGACAGGTGATGAACCGAATTTTAAAAAGATTGCCGAGATTATTCAGCGGGTGCGTCCCCACATTTTGTTGCTAAACGAGTTTGACTTTGACGTCAATGGATTGGCAATCAAACGCTTTCAAGAAAATTATTTAAGCGTTTCACAAAATGGCCAACCCCCAATTCAATTCGAGCACGCCTATGCCAGCTCGGTTAACACCGGGGAACTTGCTGACGTCGATCTCAACCTCGATGGCAAAATTCAATTACCGGACGACGCTTTTGGATTCGGACGTTTTCCCGGGCACTATGGCATGGTTGTCTTGTCACAGTTCCCAATTGTTACCGAACAAGTGCGGACGTTTCAAAAGTTTTTGTGGAAAGATCTGCCGCAAGCGGCGTTGCCAATCCAGCCTGACACAACCAATGCGTATTATCCTGAATCGGTGACTAGTGTTCTGCGGTTATCATCCAAGAGCCATTGGGATGTCCCGATACAACTGCGCGAACGAACAATTCATGTGTTGGCAAGCCATCCAACACCGCCAGTTTTTGATGGCCCCGAGGATCGCAATGGGCGCCGCAATCACGATGAAATAAGATTTTGGGCCGAGTACCTCAATCCAAAATCGGATTTCATCTATGACGATCAGCAAAATCGCGGCGGATTGTCAGCAGATGCATTGTTCGTCATTGCCGGCGATTTAAACGCCGATCCCCAAGATGGCGATAGTCATCAATCAGCGGTTAACCAATTATTGCAACATTCGCGTGTACAAGACCCTCAACCGACCAGCAAAGGCGGTCCAGAACAATCGCTCAAACAAGCCGGCAAAAATGTCGATCACCGCGGTGCCGCCCAACACGACACGGGCGATTTCAACGACCGCAATCCTGGCAATTTGCGGATCGACTATGTATTACCTTCGAAAGAACTAGACGTCGTAAACTCAGGCGTTTTCTGGCCGTTGATGGATTCGGAATTGTATCCACTGGTCGAAGCCTCCGATCATCGACTCGTCTGGGTTGACATTCGCTAGAATTCAAACTTGTCATTGCGATACGCGTTACATGTTCGAGGAAACATGCCTCGCCGAGTTTTACTTGGCGTCTCTGATGCAAGGAAAAAACAGGTATTATGAATTATTGGCTCTTAAAAACGGAACCCGACTCGTTTTCTATCGATGATCTGAAACGGGCCGCCAAACAGTCCACCTGCTGGGACGGCGTCCGCAATTATCAAGCACGCAATTATATGCGCGATGAGATGAAATGTGGCGACCAAGTACTGCTGTACCACAGCAGTGTCCAACCTGCCGGCGTCGTGGGGATTGCCGAAGTCGTCCGGGAAGCCTATCCGGATCACACAGCGCAAGATCCCCAAAGCGACTACTACGATCCCAAAGCGAAGCCCGAGACACCCATTTGGATGATGGTTGATATCCAGTTGCGACAATCCTTTGATGCCATGATCACGCTTGATCAATTGCGGGCAGAACCTACTTTAGTCAACATGGAACTGTTGAAAAAAGGCTCTCGCTTATCGGTACAAAAAGTCACCGCGGCCGAGTTCAAAAAAGTAGTCCAAATGGCTAAAACGGCTAAAACGAAAAAATGATACCGTCCTAGTTCAAATCTTCCTGTGCCCAATCTTCCTGCCTTCAAATTCCCTGTCGGTCTGGGTTGCTTAATTTAGTGCGCTCCGGGCTGCCCATTTTGCGTGGCAAACACACTGAAAGTTTACCCCACATCATCGGCCAACAATGAGCAGCGTTGCCGCAAGTCAGCGACCACGTCTGGACAACGGTCGCTGACATCGTTTTGTTCCCAGCGATCATCAGGCTTTGAAAATAATTGGTCGCGGTTTGATTGGCCAATCCATTTCCAATTCATGGTGCGCACAAAATGCCACTCGCCAGCGCTACCTACAATCGTCGACTCTGTCAGATCGGGCAGAATGGGCCAACGCTGTAACAACGTCTGACTATCACCGCACGACCAATCGCAAACCCAATCAAATGCATCCCGGACATTTGCCAGTGACAAACGTCGTTGGCCTAACATTAAACCACTATGGTCGCGAAGTATCAGCGGCACATGCAAGACTTCATCAAACACCGTAGCAACTTCGTGTCCAAATACACCATGTTCACCTAGGGGATAACCTCGAGTGGAATAAAAAAGTGCCAATAACGCTTCACCCGCTAACCACCGAGCTTCGATCAATTCAAACAGCATTCCCAGACACTGGTCGATCACTCGCAATTGTGCGCCATAACATTGCAACCATCCCCAACGCGTGTCGGGGTCCGTGTTTGAATCAACTTGTTGATTCTGCTCTTTCAGCGGTGGGATGGTCCATTCGGGCGGTTCGGGATCATCGTCGCCCATCAGATCCTGACGCCAGTCTTGGGGAGCATCCCAATCATTTTGAAATCCGCGACTATGGATCCAGAGCAGTTGCGGACCCGTCATCGATTCCACGGCGGCGGCGGCGTTCGCAAAAAACATCGCCGTCTGAGTTTCTGTCCAATCGGTAGCACCTTCGTCCGCCGCAGTAAGCTCAACCAACTGTACTTCGTCAAATTTTGTTTCCGCACTGGCTGCCACTTGCGGATCATCGGTTATCAAGATCCGACGCCAACGTTGTGACACCGTATCTGCGTTTCGTTCAAAATTTGGGGAGTTGGCAGAGGGGGAAGTCGGTTGCAGCAGAGGAATTCGATCAAGCCATTGACCGGGCTGATCGGTAATTGCGATCTCTAATAACAACCCCGCAGCGGCCCACCGATCGAGGTTGGGGGTTTGCCGCCAATCGTTGCCATAGGCACCTAAATACCGCGCCCCCAATCCATCGATGGTTATGACAATGGCGGAACGGATTTCTTGTGGTGTCGTATCGCAGGTTGGCATCAAAATCGTTCGGGTTGGACTGTCACTGGTCTTCATTTACTGCAACGAAAAAAAGAGTGATCGCCCCTCGGTTGCAAGCCCCGATTGTATTACCATGAAGCGGGAACTACAAGGAACGCTGGGACCGAATCGAATCGGCAATTGGCAATCGATCCCCATTGCTCGCCCACCGAATCAGTTCGCCGACGACTTGTCCATGAGGCGTTCAAAACAGCATGACAGGAAACCAGAGTATGTATCAAAAATCTCGTTTGCTCGAATTGATTCGCAGCAAAGCCCTTCAATTTGGCGAATTCCGCTTGGCGTCGGGCCAGCTCGCCAACTTCTATCTGGATTGTCGCAAATTGACTCTCGACGGCGAAGGCGCCAATCAAGTGGCTCACGGAATCATCGATTTATTGGTCGAAACAGGTATGCCCCAAACCGTCGGCGGTATGGCTATTGGCGCTGATCCAATCACCGCTTCGGTCGTGACAATCGGCTGGCAACGCCAATTAAACTTGCGCGGTTTCATGGTTCGCAAAGAACCCAAAGGGCATGGTTTGGGAAAACAAGTCGAAGGTCCCTTTCAACCGGGCGATACTGCCGTGATTGTCGAAGATGTCGTAACTACCGGCGGCAGTTCGTTAATGGCGATTGACGCGGCCCGTGCCGCAGGACTAATTATCGATCGCTGCGTTACGATTATCGATCGACAACAAGGTGCGGCAGAAAAATTTGCTGCGGTTGGCGTGACGCTGCACAGTCTGTGCACAAGCACAGATTTGGGGCTGAATAAATAATAAATTGGCTGAGGATTTCGTGGCTTGATTGGCGGAGAGGGCAGGGTGGCGGTTGGCGGTTGGCGAAATGGGTGTAGACAACGAATTTGGGATGAGAATTTTAATTGGCAGGGCCGTTACGTTTCAGGACAATCGTGCTGCTATAACAATCGTGCTGCTATTTTTGGCTTTTCGAGGAATTTCGTGGTGAAAAAAGATTTAACCACGAAAAACTCGAACAACGGATTGGGGGGGTGTCAGACTGGTTGCGGGGAACTGCCGGCAAGGTTGAATTCGAACTCGACACGCACTTTCACCACGATCACACAAAGTGGTTCGAGAAGCTTCCCCAACCGTGGCCAAGCGACTCAAGCAATGTGAAGCCGTATGATCTAAGTTCGGTTGCAAGATAACGCTCCCAGAAAAATAGCTATCGTGGTTTATTGCAATCGAATCGACCCCGGCCAATCATTAGAATTCCTGGACGACCCTATTTTTTAACCCGGCGGCCAACTGAGGGGGCGACCGGCGAGCAGATGAAAATGAAGATGAGGAACGCTTTGGCCACCATCGCTGCCACAATTGCAGACTACACGAAAACCACGAGCTGCCAAATTCATATCTGCAGCAATCTTTTGAATCACTAACATCAAATGACCCAATAACGCCTGATCTTCTGGCGCTAACTCATTCAAGCTGGCGATTTCCTTTTTAGGGATTACTAAGATATGAACCGGTGCGCGCGGCGATAGGTCCCTAAACGCTAAACACTGATCGTCTTGATAAACAATGTCGGCGTGAATGTCGCCGTCAATGATTCTCTTAAATATAGTACGTGTTTCGCTCATAAATCCTTTTTTGATATCGCCGACCCCTACTAATGCCTCGCCGGTACCCTAACCTTCACCCTAACTTATTTGTCCTTCGTCGAACTTCCGTTAACGGCATCCATATATCGTTCGACAATATCTCGATATCGGGCGGGCAGTTTTTCTTTGGTTGCCGTGTTAGCAGCATCCCGGCTGCGATCGCGCAATCGGCTCCAAGCGCTCTCGGCGCCATCAAATTCTTTGCTCACCACTTTGCCATTGCCCACATTGCTCATGCCGCCAGTTTGACTCTCGGATTTTTCTTGGGGTTTGTTTTGCGATTGTTGCTGCTGTTGCTGTTCACTTTGCGATGGATTTTTACAACTGCCGCTACTGCACTCTTTCTTTTCCTGTTCCTTAATCATTTTCGCCAACATCTTGACAATCTTATCTTGTTCTTCCAGCGTGCGATCGCCAGGCTCTTCAATTTCCAAACGACGGCGCGAGTAGTCCATTCGTTGGTGCACGTCAGCCATTTCATTCTGCTGAATCGCTTGCAACTCTTGTACTTGACGCCAAGCCGAGACGCGTAATCGCTCGGGAGCATCGGGATAGTTTTGTAGAAAATCAATCAAAGCGGCAATTGCCAGATCATTGCTCAGCAAACCCGCATGTGCCGTGCCGATGAAGTACTGACTTGCGGCGGAATGTGTTGTGAATTCTGCCAAGGCACCGGTGACTTTTTCCAACAACGGTAACGCTTCTTCAAATCGTTCATGATTGACCAGTAAGCGCGCCAGATAGAACGATGCGTCAGCGGCCAGGAACGTATCATTAGAATCTACTAGCTGGGCCAACTGAGCTTGCGCAGTTGTCAAATCATCTTGATCAGCAGCCGTAACTGCTTTCGAATACTCAGGGTATCGTTTAATCAATGCAGCCGTAATGGCGTCGCTGATATCTGCAGCGGTAGTAGCCGACGCAGCTGGCTTAAGTATTTCGCCTAGTTCGGCGCGGACGGTGTCTGACAGGTCCAATTGTTGTTCGAGTTGTTGCCACAGTCGTTGGGCAGGGTTTTGTGCAGCTAATGGATGGTTTGTCCAACCAGAAACCAACATCCCACCGGCCACTAAGCCAACCCAAATCATTGCGGGGATTGAATGTCGACGCATGTTACTGGTCTCCTTCTTCGATAATCTTCTCTAAGATTCTAATTAAATCGGCTTGCCGCTGGGCCGTACTTTGGATTTCTGTCTCCAAATCGATATCACTGGACGATTGGCCTTTTAATTGATCGAGCAACCGCGTTTGCCGGTTAACTCGCAATTGATTGGCTCTCAACATCTTAAGTTCTGCGGATTTCTTAATCAACGGTTGTTTTCCGCCCCCACCACCGCCACCGCCGCCGCCACCCCCACTTTTCTGGGTTTCTTTCAACGCTTCCAGCAATTCCTCTAAAGTTGCTTCGATTTCCCTTTGTACCAATTGGGTCAAGGGATCGGTCCGCTCCAGTTGCAATAAATCGCCAGCACGATTGAGATCGGTCCGCAAATCTTGCACGACTTCCGGAAATATATAGCTTGTGCCATCTTCCAAAAGCAAATCGTAAGTCTGCTGGCCAAGTTCGCTGATTTCGCGTTCTTCGGTTGCCAGGCGCAACAAAAGCAATTGATCGCGTTGGCCCAACGGTCCGAGATTGGTTTTGCGGTCGTCGATTTCCAAAGTCATAATGGTCGCAACCTGCTGTCGTTGCAACATTTCGCGAAAACGCGCTTCGAGACGGCGCAGTTTTTCCTCTTGTGTCTCCTCACGCAGTTGATTCAACCGTTCCTCGATTTCATCCAGCGCCTCTTGCAACTGTTTTTCCGCTTCCTTTTGATTGCGTTCAGCTTGTTCCGGTTGTTGTTCGTTCAAATCACCGGCAGCTTTTTGCATCGAATCTCCGGCCTCTTGGACCGATTTTTGTCCAGGTTGCGATTTCGGTTGACCACCGTTTTCACTACCTTCTTCAGACTGTTTGGGCTTGGGTGCCTCCGACATTTCTTTGGCTAAATCGTTGGCTTTGTCGCGCGTGCGGCGCTGTTGATCAGCCATTTGCTGAAGTGCTTCGGGAGGCAGCGATGCAATCCGCCGCTGTTCTTTTTCCAAATCTTGTTTCGCTTGTTGCAGGTTCTCAAGCGCTTGTTGCTGTTGACGTTGAGCATCTTCTGTCTTGCCAGAAACTAGCTTTTCTTCGGCACGCTGCTGACTCTGAGCCGCTTGTTGCAGAGGCTGTTGACCCGGCCGTGGAGCTTGATTTTGCTGTCCTGGTGGTTGCTGTCCTGGTGGCTGCTGTCCTGGTGGCTGCTGTCCTGGAGGTTGCTGTCCAGGAGGTTGTTGTCCAGGAGGTTGTTGTCCTGGTGGTTGTTTACCCGAGTTGGCTGGATTGCCTTCTTCATTGGGTTTTGGCTCACCCGTGGGATTGGTGGGGTCAGCCGGGTTGGGGTCACCACCAATTTCTTTGGCTAAGGCTTCGGTTCGTTGGCGAACTTCAAATTGTCGGTCGGCAATTTTGTCAAGCTCTCGCAAATTAGTTCCCGATTGTTGCGAGGTCTCTGCCATTACTTGTTGCTGTCGCTCGATCAATTCGTTGACTTGTTTGATCTGTTCCTCAAGTTCCTTAAGCGTGTCCTCTTTATTGGCGACTTTTTCGGTTTCTCGGGTTTGCTGTTGCTGCTCGCGCTGCATCTGCTGGATGGAGTCTTTCCACTTTTGCAACATTTCCATTTCTTGTTGCTTGGTCATTTGATCGTCTTTTTGGTTGATCAAAACTCGCACCAGATCATCGAGTGCGTTGATAATTTCATCCAATTTTTTGCCGGCAGCGTCAAATTGGCGTTGGTCGAGCAGTGCACCTACTTCGGCCATTCGCTGGGTCACCAGCCGCTCTTTGGCTTGTTGGTAGGCGGCGATCAAGCGTTGTGCTCGTTCGGGTTCTTTTTCTTGGATTTGTTGGGCGATGGCCGTAAAGCGATTTTCCAGTTCGGCCATTTTTCGTTCGACCAATCGCTGGCGTTCGCCCAACTGGGTCCGTTGGGTCGTGTCATCTTGTTGGGTTTGGGCGGTCAAAGTGACGGCCAGCAACAACCAACTGCTGATTGCTGCGGTGATCCAGCGAAAAGGACGCTGGCCGCGTAGCCAGCCTTGACTATTTGTCGTCATCAAAAATGCCTTTGTCTTTGTCAAAGATTCGCTCAGGATTGTCGAGGCCTTTGAGTTCTTGTTTCATCCGCTCTTCGACGCGTTTAATTTCCAGAAGCTTATTGACCACTTCTTGGAAATTCTCGGAGTCTTCCATAGACGCTAAGATCTGTCGCATCCGTTCCAAAATTTCGTCTTGAATTTTCAACGTTTGGGCGACGGAGCTGGCAAAAACTCCTACATCGGCCAAATTCATGCGGCAATTGTCGAGATTACGACAAGCATTGGTAATCCATTCTACGTCCAGTTCGCGAATGGGGCCAATGATTTCGTTGCTGAAACGCGACTCAATCGTGCGAGCCGGATCAATTGCCTGCATTTCTTCGTCCAACCGGTTATTTTTCACTTCAACCAAAAACTCTTCGAACCGATTGGCAATACTGTCGACACTGGTGCCAATGGCTCGTTGAGAACGGAATAAAGCGATTAAACTGTTTTGGCGATTGCGATCCCATTCTTCGGGAGTTCCTTCCGCCGTTGCCGTCAATTGCCGCACACCGCTAACCAGCTCCAGTTGCGTCTCATACGCTTGTTGAAAAGCGCGACGTTGTTCAATTTCGCGCCGCAACAGATCGGCTCGCAACTCTTCTTCTGTGACTACTCGCAACAAAAATTCTCGACTTTGCCCCACCCCGGGCTGAGGAGGTCGCAAGTCGCTGGCCTGCAATACGAAACGCAGACTGGTATCGGGCGTTAGCGCTAGTGGCTCAAGCCGTAGAACTGCGACGTCATCGATTGTGGTCGTTGGAGGACCCGCAGGTGATTGCCAGACATCAATCTGTTGCGATTGATTTGCAGCCTGGTCACCAGCAGACCATTGTACGTCGAATTTCATTTGTTGCACGCCAAAGTCATCCGTAACGTTGAACGAAGTTGGGACAATCGCGCGCGGTACAACCAAGCCACTTATACCTAACAATTTAGCGCGAACCGCTGGAGATTGATCTTCAACTGATTTAATGGTGAAGGAGAACTCACGCACATTCGCCAAGCCTTCGTCGTCGACCAAATGCATTGTGTATTTCCCACTGGGTACTCCCGTTGCGGCTACGGTCGAGTCACTGCTGGGTGCCGTGTAGACTTGGTCAGGCGAAAACAAGAAACTAAATTTCTGTCGCGTTGCATCGGGTTCAAGTTGCCAGGTCAAATCACCCATTCGCAGTTCGCAAGTTTTCAGCGGTTTATTGGAATCGGCATTAAGTTCTAAACCGCTATTGGCGAGCAAAGCATGCGGCCCACCACCTTCCAACGCCAAACGCGCCTGTTGCGTATAACTCGGCAACAAACCGGTCAAACCTAATTGAGTCAACCCAGGCGGTTCCGCGAGTTTCACTTGCACCCATTCCGTGATGTCGTCGCCACCACTGGCGCGAAATCGAAATTCCGATGCCACACTGTGAAACGTAAACGCGTGCTCGCGACCGTCCCGTTTGCCGGTGGGTTTCATCGAATGCAACATTCGGCCACCGCCCGATTCAACTTCCAGTTGCACATCGATGTCGGCTACGCTGCTGGTCTCCGTAACCCATACCAATTGACGATGATCGGTTCCTCGGGGGACGACCAACACACCTTGATCAACGCCTTCAATCTCCAAATAAGTGCTCTGCGGCCACTGATCCGTCGTCAACATCAGATTGCGACGAAACCAAGTGTTGAGAAACTCCGTCTGCCAAACGCCGAGTATCAGCAACAATGTGGCTGCCAGCCCGCCAAACAAGACCAACAGATTGCGGCGACCTTGGATCTGATCCAGCGCCGCACCAAAATCAACCTCCGGCAATCGTGCCAACCCTTGCTCAATGGTCGCCTCTGCTAATTGGGGTGACCAACCTTTGGCGGCAATTTGCGAATCGCGATCGAGCTGCAGACTATTGATCAACACTTGTCCCAATTGAGGGTGACTGCGCTCGACTTCAAATAACAGCGCATCGGTCGAAATCCCATGGGTCAACGGTCTCCATAGTCGTCGAAAAAACCAAACCATTCCCAGGCCGACCATGACAACTAGGATAATAGCCCGCTGGCTGAAATCCATTTTGAAAATGCGATCGACTAACAAGTCGATTGCGAACATAGCCAAAACCAACCAAAGCCAACGCCCAGCGCCATGGACTGCCAACCATTGGCGCAACTTGCGTTGCAACCATCCGAGACGTTTTACAATTGTCTCGGTAAACACACCAGACTTTGCGGCGGAGGCCATCGGTAGACTTGTTCCTATAGGTATTGTTGACAATCCGTAACATTGTACAAACGCAACGAATGTCGTTAATGGTTTGATTGGTTGTCAGAATTGGTTCTTGGAAAACGATTGAGGACTATTGTACTGTTTCCTGAATTACGATTGAGGACGATCGTGTCACTCGGGACGATCGTGCTTCTTTGAAACACCCCATTATAGTGGAGTTGGAAAATGTGTTACGATAGCACTTGGCAAAAAGGTTGAAAAAACCGAGTAAACCGGGGAGTAAAGGCATGATTTACTGGCAAGAGTCTAAAACGATGCAACGTGTTCCCAGTCGGGCTCGCTGGGGTTGGCTGCGAGTTGGGTTCGCGATTGTTGGCTGGGTCGGTATTGCCGCCAGTTTTCCGTTTTTGACAATTGCCCAGCAAATCGACTCGAACGCCCTCACACGCGCGGAAAAAACGATGGTTAAAATGGACAAAACCGATGCCCGCCAATTTTACGAATTACGTGTCTACAAAGTCTTCGATTTCGAAAAACAACAAGCTTTAGACCGGTACTTAGAATTAGCGTTATTGCCAGCGCTCAAACGTCAACAAATCGACATGATAGGGGCTTTTCATCGCGCTGACGACGAAAATGACCATTCCATTTTTTTATTGATTCCATTCAGCAGTCTCGATCAATGGGCCGCTTGCCGCGAAAAGCTGGCTAGTGATCCGGAGTATCAACAGGCGGCATCCGAATATTTTGCCGCCCCGCTTAAAGATCCTTGGTACGAACGAATCGATACACGTTTACTCCGCGCCATGACTAGTTTACCTCAATTAATGCGTCCACAAACTCCCAGGGTTGATCGCGTCTATGAATTGAGACTTTACGAAAGCCACACCGAAGATCACGCTCGTCGAAAAGTTGAAATGTTTAATGTCGATGAAATCCGTGTAATGCAAGAAGCCGGGTTGGGGCCCGTATTTTTCTCTGAAACTATGATCGGTCGTGATGTGCCGAATCTCGTTTATATGTTGTCCTCGGAATCACAAGAACAGCATGAACAGGCATGGAAGAATTTTTTAGCGCACCCGGACTGGATTCGCATCAAAGATTTAGAAGTCTATCGCGACACGGTTTCTAAAATCGAAAAATGGATGTTAAAAGCGACGACTTATTCGCAGTGGTCAACCATCAGCCGAGGTCGAAGTGAAACCTAACTAGTCCTCGATCGATTGCTATCTTAATTGTTGTATATCGAGCAGCCTTAGGCAGCTTGAGCATTTGTCAGAATCAAGGGTAAACGCGTGAGTGCTATTCGAAAACTCCAACCAGAATTGTTGTGGCAATATTTTGCGGATTTAAATGAGGTACCTCGCCCTTCCAAAGGCGAAGCCCGCGTCACGGAGTTCATGACGCAGTTTGGTATCAATTTGGGGCTCTCTACCGAAGTCGACGCCGTCGGGAATGTTCTCATTCGCAAACCGGGCACAGCTGGAAAAGAAAAAAACCCTCCTGTGGTTTTGCAAAGCCACCTCGACATGGTCTGGCAAAAAAACGCCTCGTCGAATTTCGATTTTGAAAAATCGGGAATTGACATGCGCGTCGATGGCGATTGGGTTAAAGCCGCGGAGACGACGCTAGGCGCCGACAATGGAATTGGTGTTGCCAGCATCATGGCGATCCTGGCCGCCGATGACCTCGCTCACCCACCGATTGAAGCACTGTTTACGATTGACGAAGAAACCGGAATGACTGGCGCTAAGAGCCTTAAATCCGGTTGGATCAAAGGCAAACAACTGCTGAATTTGGACACCGAACAAGACAATGAATTGACGATCGGATGCGCCGGCGGCGTTAACGTCACCGCACAACTGACCTGTCAATGGGAACCAGTGAGCGGAGACTTCAAAACATTTCAATTGACCGTCAATGGCCTCACCGGCGGCCATTCCGGAATGGATATTCATCTCGGTCGTGGTAACGCTAATAAACTAATGAATCGTTTGTTATGGCAAATGGCTAAACAATTTGGTTTGCGATTGTCAGCGCTGAGTGGTGGTGGTTTACGCAACGCCATTCCGCGAGAAAGTGCTGCGACACTGGCAATTCCAAGCGAACAGGCCTCTGCCGCCGACGAGTGGCTCAATGCCGAAGCCGCTGTGCTTCGCAACGAATATTCCGTAACGGATCCCAATTTGAAAATCGCATGGCAAGAAACCGAATCGGCCGCTCAGTGGTTGACACTCCCATGCCAAGTCGCTGTTCTCGGTTGCGTCTACGCTTGCCCCAACGGCATACACCGAATGACACCCACAATCGCTTCGTTGGTTCAAACTAGCAATAACCTGGCCTGTGTATCGATTAAGCCGCAACAAATTGAATTTTTGTGCTTAACCCGCAGTTCGGTAGATACTGAACGAGACGATTTGGCGCGAGTCATACGAGCACTTTTTGAAATGGCTGGGGCCACGGTGCAAACCACGGACGATTACCCGGGCTGGCAGCCTGACCCACAATCCCAATTGACTCAAACGATGTCTCAGTTGTACCGCGAGCTATTTGGTGATGAGCCGCATGTCGCAGCGTGCCACGCCGGATTGGAATGTGGAATTATTGGCAGCCATTATCCTGGCATGCAAATGATCAGTTTTGGCCCCAACATCTTGGGGGCTCACTCTCCCGATGAACGAGTCCAAATCTCGTCAGTGCAAAAGTTTTGGCGATATCTGACTGAGACGTTAAAACGGATCTAGACTTAACACGCCATAGTGAAGAAACAAAATGATACTAGGCGTGGGCCCAAGGCTCTGCCTTGCGTGGGCCCAAGGCTCTGCCATACGTGGGCCCAAGGCTCTGCCTTGAGCCAGCGCGAGTGGGCTCAAGGCTCCGCCTTGAGCCAAATAGATCAGGCCACAAGGCAGAGCCTTGGGCCC
>JBGSMY010000116.1:0-33986 GCA_041739975.1 Pirellulaceae bacterium | reverse complement strand
GTTGCTCGACCAGACCTTATTGCCATTGGAAATCATTCAGCTGCCTTGTCGAGACGAACTAACCGTCTGGGAAGCGATCAAACAATTGCGAGTGCGGGGTGCACCAGCAATTGGCATCGCCGCAGCTTATGGTGTGGTGCTCGGATTGGCATCACGTTGGGCACGAGGCGATTCAATTAATTTCGAAACGGTGCAATCCGTTTGTCAGTACTTGGCAACCAGTCGTCCAACGGCCGTCAATTTGTTTTGGGCGTTGGATCGAATGCAACGCCGTGGACAAGAATTGTGGTCGCAGTCGATTTCGACGGAATTGGCAATTCAGGAATTGTGGCTTGAAGCCTGTGCGATTCACGATGAAGACCGCGCAATGTGTCGCGCAATTGGCTTGCATGGTGCCACATTGCTTGAAGGAATCACGTCAGCACTCACGCACTGCAATGCTGGGGGACTGGCCACTGGAGAATACGGAACCGCCCTTTCCGTTTTTTTTACGATGCAGGATCAGGGTCAACCAATTTCAGTGTTCGTGGACGAAACACGTCCGCTATTGCAAGGAGCTCGGCTAACTGCCTGGGAACTTACGCAACGTGGAATCCCCGCCACATTAATCTGCGATTCAATGGCGGCTCATATAATGAGTCAAGGGCGCGTTCAGGCGGTGGTGACTGGAGCGGATCGAATTGCTCTCAATGGCGACACCGCCAACAAAATTGGAACTTATGGATTGGCCGTTCTGGCTAGATATCACGGAATACCTTTCTATATTGCCGCGCCCAGCAGCACGTTTGACCTCGCGATCAAAACGGGCGAGGAAATCCCGATAGAGGAACGTACCTCAACAGAAATCACGCACGGTTTTGGTCGGCAAACCGCCCCGGACCAAATCGATGTTTACAATCCGGCATTCGATGTTACTCCTGGACATTTGATTACGGCAATCATCACCGAACGCGGCATTATCTCTCCGGTATCGGCACGCACGATTACCGATGGTCTGGGAGTTGTATAGTTCGCACTGAGCATTTGTCATGACATCATTTGCGGGGTGGAAGTTTTGGGTCGATGTGGGTGGCACGTTTACCGATGGCTATTGCCTCAGCCCCAGCGGCGAAGAACGCACCGCCAAAGTTCTCAGTTCCAGCACTCATAAGCTGTCGTGGCCAACTGCCGGGATCGACCCCAGTGCGCAAAGCGTGCAAATAACCTCATTGCAAGGCTGCGGAAAACAGTTCTGGACTGGCTATCAACTTTCAATCATCGATGCCAACGGCCGGATCCTGGAACAATATCCAGTTACCGACTACGAAGAACAACACGGGATTTTGCGATGGTCCTCGCCATTGTCCTCCAATACATTGCACCATGCGTTTGCAATGGAAATCGTTTCACCGGAACCGGCCCCCATCTTTCTCATTCGATACGTACTCCGCGCAAATTTGCAAACGCAACTTAATGGAATCGATCTGAGTCTCGGGACAACGCGGGGTACCAATGCACTTCTCACTCGCAACGGCGCAAGAGTCGGATTATTGGTGTCCCAAGGATTTAGGGATTTGTTATTAATTGGTGAACAGGAGAGACCACGCTTATTTGACTTGGAGATTTCCAAGCCTCAACCGTTATATGCGGCGGTGGCGGAAGCGCGAGAACGAGTATTGGACGACGGCACCGTCGATTGTGGCTTGGATCAGGACGCGGTGCGGTCCCAACTAAAAACCTGGCGAGATCAAGGAATTCAATCGGTCGCGATCTGTTTGATCCATGGATATCGGTACCCAGCGCACGAACTGGCAATTGCCGCGGTCGCACGGGAAGTTGGATTTAGTGAGATTAGCTGCTCACACCAAGTGGCTCCCGTCATTAAGCTGGTCGCCCGTTGTGAAACAACAGTGCTTGACGCATACCTCAACGCTGTGATTCGCGACTATGCAGCACAAATTGAAACGAGTCTCGGTGAAAACAGTCGCCTGTTATTGATGACCAGCAGCGGGGGGTTGGTTCCACGAGATCGGTTTACGGGCAAAGACTGCGTTTTGTCCGGTCCGGCCGGCGGAGTTGTCGGCTTTGCCCGCGCCGCAGAAGCTGCTGGCTTTCAGCGTGCCATTGGTTTTGACATGGGCGGTACCAGCACGGATGTCGCACGATTCGACGGACAGTTTGAACGTGAATTTGAAACGAAAAAAGCCGGTATCAGGATTCTGACTCCCGTCATGGCGATTGAAACGGTGGCGGCCGGTGGTGGCTCTATCTGTGAATTTGATGGGCGGCGTTTGACCGTTGGTCCAGCGAGTGCCACCGCAGACCCAGGTCCGGCATGTTATGGACGAGGGGGTCCGTTAGCAATAACCGACCTCAATTTCTTTTTAGGCCGTTTGGCGCCGGATCAATTCCCCTTTCCTTTACATCGTCAACCTGTACAAGAACGATTGTTGGCGATTCGACAACAAGTGGCGGCGGCAACCGGGCGAGAATTCACCGATGTCGAACTGGCTCATGGATTCTTGGAAATTGCCAACCAGCAAATGGCGTTGGCAATGCGTACCGTAAGTGTGGCGAAGGGTTACGATCCTCGCGAATACGTAATGGTTGCTTTTGGTGGCGCTGGCCCGCAACATGCTCTAGCGGTGGCTGAGCTACTGCAAATCCGTCAGGTCCTGATCCATCCCCTAGCAAGTATTTTAAGTGCTTATGGAATTCGACGTGCCGACCGCTCGGCTCATGCAGTTCGCAGTTTATTGCTGCGTCTAGCAGATTCCCCAGATCTAGCCGTGAAATTGGCCAAGGAAGAAATTCACGGTGAAATTGAGTCAGCGCTGCGGCCCTGGTGTGCATCCGGTGATCGAATTGAGTTGAAGTATTCGGTTGACCTGCGTTTTGTTGGCACCGAACCGACGCTCAACGTTCCATTAAATGAGTCCGATTTTGGTGTGTCAGATTTTCACCAGCTTCATCAACAGTGGTACGGATATGTCCCAGACCTCGCCATCGAACTCGTCAATGTACGAGGTGAAGCTCATATCGTCGAACAGGCGGCAACAAACGTTCCGGCAATGAACGCGACAGCGAGCCACACGAGCGATAACACAAGGCTGCAACTGGACCAGGGCAACCCACCGCCCTCAGCACTGTCATCAGCGACTCAGTCATCAGCGACTCAGTCATCAGCGACACAGGGGGCGGCAGACCAGGCATCGGGTCAATCGTTGACTCAGGCCATGGCATTGCACGGCGAGCTACGTAACGTGTCGGTTTACCATTGGCAACATTGTTGTGTAGGACAAGTTATTGATGGGCCCGCGCTCATTTCAGATCGTTTGACAACGATCGTCGTCGAACCGGCATGGAGTGCTCGATTGTTGCCGGGCAGACAATGGTTAATGACTTACAATCCATTGACGCGGCCAATTTCTCTGGACCGTCACACAGGTTCTTCGGAAATTGATCCAATTTTGTTGGAGGTTTTCAATCATCAATTTGTGTCGATCGCCAGGCAAATGGGCGTCACCCTGCAGCGGACTGCAATTAGCGTCAACATCAAAGATCGATTGGATTTTAGTTGTGCGTTGTTTACCGGCGCAGGCGACTTGGTCGTCAATGCACCTCATATCCCTGTGCACTTGGGAGCGATGAGTGAGACAGTGCGCGCGGTGATTCGCAATAACCCCCTCGTTGAGCGGGGCGATGTTTTTGTCACCAACGATCCGTTCCAAGGAGGCTCCCATCTTCCGGACGTCACGGTGGTTACTCCCGTATTTGATGGACCGGGTCGTCGCGTCGAATTCTGGGTCGCCAATCGAGGCCACCACGCGGAAATCGGTGGGCGGACACCTGGCTCAATGCCGCCAGACGCAATTTGTTTAGCCGACGAAGGCGTGTTATTAGGCAACCTTAAGGTCGTGGCTCGCGGTATCCCGCAGTTTGCCGAATTAACGGAATTGCTCAGTACGGGTTTATGGCCATCGCGTTGTGTGGGCGACAATCTTGCCGATATTCGCGCCCAAATCGCTGCCAATCAAACAGGTCTACTGGCTTTACAACGTTTGGTTGAAAGTTATTCGTCGGATGTTGTACATCGTTATATGTATGGCTTGCTGGATTTGGCCGAAACGCAGGTGCGAGAGGCGATTGCCGCATTGCCCGCGGGCAAACAGTCGTTTGTTGATCGAATGGATAATGGCCTGCAGATCCAGATCGCAATCGAAAAGCTAGGAAGCGATTTGATTGTTGATTTTACTGGAACGAGTCCTGTCGCAAGCGACAATTTGAATGCCAATCGGGCGATTTGCCTGGCGGCCATCATGTATTGTTTGCGATGTCTGATCCAATCTGACGTACCGCTCAATCAAGGAATCGTGCGACCATTACAATTGCGATTACCCGAGTGTTTTTTAAACCCAAAGCCCGGTAAATCTGCGGCCGAGAGCCCGGCGATGGTCGGCGGCAATGTTGAAACCAGCCAACGAGTGGTCGATGTATTCTTAGCCGCTTTGGGCCGCGCTGCGGCCAGTCAGGGTACGATGAACAATTGGTTGATGGGCGATTCAAGCTTTGGGTATTACGAGACAGTAGGCGGTGGTGCCGGGGCCACACCATTTGCCGCTGGGGCTGAGGCTGTTCACACCCACATGACCAATACTCGATTGACAGACCCCGAAGTCCTCGAACATAAATATCCCTGTATCTTAAGAAACTTAGCGATCCGAATGGGATCAGGTGGTCATGGAAAACACTCGGGAGGAAATGGGATGATTCGGGAAGTCGAATTCCGACGTAAGTTGACGGTATCATTATTGACTAGCCGACGCAGCCTGCCTCCCTTTGGATTGGCTGGCGGCGAATCGGGACAATGCGGCAAAAATTTGTGGTACCGAATGGCATCTGAGCGCTGGGAGACGTTGCCCAGTCGAATCGCTCTCGACGTCGAACGGGGCGATCGACTGCGCTTAGAAACACCGGGCGGCGGCGGGTGGGGTAATTGACTATGAAAACGGTACCGATCTTGTTCGACATTGATGGCACGTTACTGTTGACGGGTAACGCCGGCATGCTGGGAATTGAACGCGCACTTTTTCAATTGTATGGAGTAAAACACGTTCCCCAGATTGCCCTTCATGGACGCACTGACTTCGCTATTATTCACGAGCTGTTTACAGCGCTTGAATTACCGATCTCCGATTATCGATCGTTTGTCGCCTGTTATCATGTGCAATTAGTGCAGGCCTTGTGCGATCGGATAGGCCAACTTCTTCCGGGTGTCCGGGCGCTTTTAGATTGCCTCCAGGCCGATGAACGTTTTGAACTTGCCTTATTAACTGGCAATAGTCGTGAGGCCGCTGCGATCAAATTAAAGCATTTTGCGATCGATCATTTTTTTGCGGTCGGCGGATATGGAGGTTGGCATGGCGATCGTGACGATGTCGCGAGACTATGTTGGGAAGCAATTCAAACCCATTGGGGGCGAGAAGCAAGTGCGGCCAGCGCGGTCGTCATTGGCGATACGCCGGCCGACATTCGCTGTGCTCGGGCCATTGGCGCCAGGGCGATCGCAGTGGCGACTGGAAACTGTAGCTTAACAGAATTGCAACACAATTCTCCCGATTTAGCGGTGCATTCGTTGCAATCGTTAACGGTCGAAAAAATTCTGGAAATTGCGGATCGGCGATAGATCCGCCCTAAATGCCACGCTAGGGAAACGACCCGCTTATCGATTTTCCGAAATTGCCAAGGATATCGACACAAACCCCACTTATTGACAGTGGCTTGATGTCTAAACCATTGTGAATTGAATCCACGTGAATATACTAGAGTCCAGCGACAAAACTCGTCACTAATTTCGTCGCCGACCTTTTCCAAGCTTATTCCATTTCAAGAACAATCACCATGAACGAATCCAACGAACTTACGCTAGGACATGTTGCCGAAGCGTTGTGGCGACGGCGGGGCATAGCGGTTCTGGCGTTCTTGTTAATTGCTATTTTTGGCGTTATGGCTTGGATGCTGATGCCACGTGAGTATGGATCGGAAGGACGCTTGTTCGTCCAAGTCGGGCGCACGAATCTGGGACTCGATCCCACAACTGCTCCCAAGCCGGTTGCAATTCAAGACGCTCGCGAGACAGAAATTCGATCGGTCATGGAAATCATTAAGAGTCAAGGTGTGTTGCTGCATGTCGTGGATGAAGTTGGCGCTGAGCGGATTCTAGAAAACCCCCTGGACGCTTGGCTCGATATGGTTAATCCAGCTAGTTATTTGCCGGCATCTTCAAACAACTCAGGTGAAATGGATGCCGCCGAATATGACCGCCTAAAAAAACGCGAATTGGCTGCCAAACTCTTAGGCCGGAAAATGACCGTATTTTTGGAAAAGAACAGTTCCGTTATCTCGATATTCGTCAAAGCCAACAGCCCAAAGCTTGCGCAAGAAATCGTCAAATCGATTATGCAACATACCAGCGAACAGCATTTGATCGCTCACTCCGTCTCTGGATCGCGCGCGGTTTTTGAAACGGAATTTAAAAAACACGAGCAGATGTTGACGGAGGCATTGGCGGCGCAAACCGAATTTCGAAATCGTAAAGGCTATCTATCAATTGCTGCCGCACGCGGGACGTTACAATCCCAGATTGACAAAATTGAGATGGATTTACTCGATGTCAGCGTCAACTTGTCTCAAGCTCAAAAACGCGCCTCAGAGCTTGCTCACCGAATGGCAGATCTTGACGAATTTGTTGATACGGCCCAACAAGGACTTGAAAGCTCGTCCACGGAGGGGGCTCGCAGCGAGTTATTTCGTTTAGAATCGGAAAAAGCCAGGCTGTTGGCAACTTTTTCCGACGTACACCCCAAAGTCGAACAAGTGAATGATCAAATTGAAAAGCTGAGAACTGAACTGGGGAAACTACCTATCGAGCGTACATCGATGGCGGCAGTCGTTAACCCCGTCTTTGCAGAAGTGAAAGTGGAATTGATTCAACAAGAGACTATGTTGGAGGGTCTCAAAGCGCGGCAGGCAGATTTGTTGCAGAAACAGCAAATTGCAATGGCCAGCTTGCGTCAATTGAATCACGACGAATCGGAATCGGAAAAACTGGAACAAGCCATAGCGATCGCGCGGCGATACTTGGATGTGTATGTCCAAAAACGTGGCGAAGCTCAAGTTTTGGAACAGCTCGACCAACAAAAAGTTAGCGATGTGGTGGTGACGCAACCAGCGATTTTAATGCTAAAGCACGTCAGTCCGCGGGGGAGCATTATTTTGCCGTTAGTGGGAATTTTTGCGACTGCCGTTGCAGTGGTGCTGGCCCTAATCGCCGACAATTTTCAATTTCGCCGGGAACGTCGCCGCGCTTCTGTACAACGGCAATTACAAATCCCAATCTTGGTGACTTTGCCCCGGGTGGCCTCAAGGCGTTCTGTCGTTCGTTAATCGCAATGACACGTCGGTAAAACATTGGACATCAAAGGAATCAGCAACATGGCAATCATCACCAATACCTCGACCGAGTCTCAACCCACATTGCGAACCTTGCCACCAAGCGAGGCGCTTCGCCAACTCTTCTTTACTTTGGCAATCCAGCTTCGCAAGTGGTCAGAAGGCAGAAACTTACCGGTCAAAATCGGGATTACAAGCTTGAACGACCAAGCCGGAAAAAGCACCGTCGCCTATAACCTGGCCGTAGCGTTGGCCAAATCGCCCAAACAACGCGTTTTGTTGATCGAAGCAAATTTTGGTTCGCATTACTTAGTGCGACGCCAAGAGACACGACCTGGTTTAGCGGAATGGTTGAGTGGGCAAGTCAATTTGACGGGAGCAACGTTTGGTACTCAGTGGAGTGGTTTAGATTTACTGGGTTGTGGGCACACAAATTCGAGTGCTGCGGCCGATCTTCCATTCGAAATGCTGGGTACATTAACCGATGAACAGTGCGGCCAGTACGACTTTCTGATTTTTGATTTGCCGACGGCATCCAGTCAAACGACCTACCCATACATTTCATTGCAAATGGACGGCGTGGTGCTGGTCGTTGAAGACCGACACATTGAGCCAACGGCGATTGCGGAACTTAAACACACTTTGAATCAATCGGGACGAGAATTTATCGGCATGGTGGTTAACAAAGCACCGCATTAAGTTACAGGAATTGAACAATCCGATCAAAATCCAAGCGTCTTTTGTGATAACTGCGCAGGCAACTATTTGACCTTAGTTGGCTCACAGTTCGAAATCCTAAGAATTTTTTCACCTATAGAGTTTTCACCCAAGCTAGATTGCATCATGATGATTCGCCGTTCGACCAACATTGATTGGCGCCTGCTATTTGCGCGCCGTCGTCGCGAGCCAAACCGGCTCGCTGAGTTGATTAGTCAACAGACTCAATTCGCTCACGCCATTCGCAAAGAACGCGCACGCTGTGAGCGTCGCAGCGTTGTCTCAGAATTTGCTCTGGTGTCGCTCAATGCGAATTGGGATCAGGATCCGGGCAAATCGCAAACATTGTTATGCCAGATAATTGATCGTTTACGAATTACGGATGAATTGGGTTGGTACGATCATCGTGTTACCGTGTTATTGCCAGAAACAGACCGCGATGGTGCAATCCATGTTGCCAACTGGATACAGGAATTAGGCCGCGAACTGAAGTTAAAGGTCGATACCGACATTTGTCTCTATCCTTGGGACGATCAATGGGCCCGCGGATCGCGTTGGCTGGAACAGGATTCGGATTCGCCAGTCACAACTGATAAACAACCATCGACACCGACTCCGGAGGGCACATCGATCACGCCGGAACATGGACCGATTTCGACTGCACCTCAAACGTCCATTGCCGAACGCCCTCGGTCAAGAACTTCTCCAGTGGCAATGAACCAATCACTTCGCAAACATGAAGTATTGGCAATTGATTCAATGCCTACCCCATGGTGGAAACGAACCATAGATCTAACCGGAGCGATTGCCGGTTTAACATTGCTTTCTCCGTTATTAGTAGCCGCCGCGATTGCAATTCGTTGGGATTCTCGCGGTCAAATTCTGTTCACCCAATTGCGCGAAGGTAAAGATGGTCGAATCTTTCGAATGTATAAATTTCGGACCATGCGACCTGATGCCGAATCGCTACAAAATCAATTGCGGACCAAAAATGAACAAGATGGTCCTGCTTTTAAAATGGAAGACGATCCGCGTGTAACGCAAGTCGGAAAATTCTTACGAAAATCTTGTATCGACGAATTGCCGCAACTGCTGAATGTGTTGAAGGGCGATATGTCACTTGTGGGCCCACGACCATTGCCAGTTTCCGAATCGACAGCTTGTCAATTGTGGCATCGACGGCGATTGTCGGTATTGCCAGGGTTAACGTGTATTTGGCAAGTCTCGGGGGGGCGACAGGTTTCGTTTGATCAATGGATGAGAATGGATTTGGAGTATGCTCGACGCCAATCATTGTGGCTCGATACACGACTATTGTGGCAAACGTTGCGGTTGGTATTGCGTCAGCGCGGTTCCGTTTAGCGAATTGTCTTTTTGACAATAATTTGTACGGTTGTAAACATGAGTGTCACGGCCAGTTTAATTCGAAACAACTCGCAACGGCAGTCCAAATCTGCCGCGTCGGTGACATCCAGTAATGGTAATTGTGAATTGACAACCACAAGCAATCTTTCTGTTGACTCCGAGCGTGCAAACGCTGTAAATTCGCGTCACCGCTCGATCTGGAGTTTCGTGGAGACATTGTCTGCCACATTGGCGGTCTTCGGTTTGTTTTTCATTCAAGCGATCTTAGTAGCTCGGATTTTAGGTCCGGCCGGTCGTGGCGAGTTTGGTGCGATATTGTATTTCCCCCGGGATTTGTTGCTGTATGTCGGCCTTTGGGGGAGTGTCGAATTAATGACAGCTTGGGCCGCGCGACAAAACACTAACCCGCAAGTCTTAAAGGTTTATGCGGTTCGCTTGGCCTTGTTAACCGGATTTTGCACGGCGACCTTGGCATTCTCGTTAGCGACAATTGTCTTAACGGCAACCGGCAAAGCACATCTCTTGCCGTGGTGTGCCATAGTCGCGCTGTATTTGCCATTGGAACATTTGCAGTTGACGGTAAGTGCCGTCGATCGCGGCGCGGGAGCGTTTCGCCGATACAATCGCGATCGTGTGCTGTTCGCAGCTAGTTTTCCTTTGCTCGCGTTCACTGTATTTGGCTTGGGTTGGAACCAATGGCTCCCCATGGGTTCACTGCAGTTATTGTGTTGTTTGTGGGTTGCAGCCCGATTGATTGGCATATTGCCCACGATCTATGACATGCGAGGGTTTTTGGCTAAGTCAGATACAACGGCTCAGGCGTCCGAAATCGAAACGATGATTCCTGATAGACATACTTTGAGATCCCTGTTGTCGCAGGGCAGCTCGTATGCTTGGTCCGTACTGGCCAATGAAATGTTTGAGCGATTAGACCTATTACTCATCATTATTTTCGCCAGTCTGGAAAATGCCGGACAATATTTTGTATCTTTGCCAATTGCTACACTGCTGGTTTTAGTGCCAAACACTGTAAGTCTTTTTGCGTTCAATTGGGGAGCGCAGCCTAACAAGGTCATGTCATTTCCAGGCATAGTGGCATTGTTCCTCGGATTGTTGCTCGTTCAATCAATCTGTTGTGTTGCGTTAATGTTGGCATTACCTTGGCTGATTACTACGTTTTATGGACCCGACTTTCAACTAGCAATTGCCTTTAGCCAGTGGCTATTGCCGATTGCGATCGTGCGCGGCTTGGTTCAGGTCGTTGACGGATTCGCTAAAGGGGCGGGACTTGTTTCTTGGACGATCGGTGCTCGGATTTTCAGTCTATTGTGTGCATTTAGTGTCGCCATGATTTTTTACCCATACCTAGGGCTCTTTAGCATTCCATTGGGAATGGGTATCGGACAGGTATTAAGCCTGGGCACGATTGGTTGGGGTTGTTTTCGTGAAATCGTTCGCCGGCAGCGAGTCGCCGAGGTACTGAGGAGTGCGAAAATATGAGCCTGCCAATCGCTAACTCGATGGAGTCAAGGACAACTTGGTCACCGCTGGAATCGATCGGCCAGCGTTTAGGTAACGTCCCCTTATTGTTGTTAGGGGGAATGCTGGGGCTGTTGGGCGCGTTGGCCTTTAATATTGCCAATCTTCGTTCGGAAGATGCAGCGGAAAAAGTGGGCCTAGATGCCCAAGTACTTTTGAAGCTAGGGTTTGTCGGCTTGTGTAGTCTTTACGGTGGCGTTCAGCTTTTTCGTGATCAGAGGCTTTATGCTGTGCTGAGCACCTGGCCGACTATTGTATTGGCGATGTTAAGTGGATTGTTTTTTTTGACGTCCGTTACCGCTCTGGAGCCTCTGCACGCGTTTGTGTCAGCAGCAACGATAGCCGGAGTGATGATGGCGACAGTGGCTATAGCTTTAAAACTAGGTCCAGCGAATGTTTTGCAGCTTGGCTGGCTAGCGCTGGCGATACATTTCGCGTTTTGTTGGTTGTTGTTTTTGTTTGTCCCTTCGATTGGTGTTTTCTATGAACCGATTGCGGGTGGTGAATTTTTTGCCCGGATGGGCGGTTTGTCGCACCCCAACACCTTGGGCCAATACAGTGGCCTATTTGTCATTTTGACTGCGGTTTTGTTGCGTTCACAGCGATATTCGCAAATTGTCCGTTGGACCATGTGGCTATCGTTGTTTTTGGCTATGGGAGCTTTAGTATTATCCGTTTCGCGGAGCTCGGTAATTGCGACGGTGTTTACACTTGTCGTGATATTTCGCAACGACTGGCTGAGAGGACGAGGTCTACGTTGGACATTAATCGGAGGTACACTGGCGTTAGGTGCACTGGTTGTGCTCGTACTTTCAACCGACATATCCGAAGTCGTTGGTACGCGGTTGGCCGAGAGTTTTTCGAAGTCCGGCGACGCCGATGAATTAACTTCCGGCACCGGGCGAAACGTCATTTGGAACTATTCGTTGAAACTAATTGGCGAGAGCCCTTTGTTTGGCTACGGCTTGACCTCAAGCAAACTCTTACTGGCAAATTACACATTTTATACGCATAACCTCGTACTCAACGTGGCTCTTTCGTCAGGAGTGTTTGCGGCCGGATTAACGCTTTTACTAATCGTCAACCAATTAGTACGCGCGATATTAAGTCCGCAAATGGCTGCCGATGCTATTTTGTTGTTTATTGTGGTCAATGGTTTGATGGAGAATGTAATTTTTGAGTATATCGGAGCTGGAGCCACAATCCTGTTTGCATTAAGTGTTACTTGGCGAGCGTGCGAATTGGCGCGTAATTCTGTGGCGGAGAGCAACTAAATGCCACAAACAACCCGTACACCGCTTGAATTAAATAATACATATTTTGATGGTCACGTTGTGATCATTAATAATTATTTGCGTGCTCATCACGTCAAGGTATATGAAGCTTTGGCGCGTCGCGTAAAACAGTTAACTGTTTTGCTAAGTACGCCGATGGAACCCAACCGCTCGTGGTTACCCGAGTGGGGTGATCTCACCGTTGTCTTGCAAAAGAATTTAACCATTCACCAGTGGTGGCGACATTCGACGGGTTTCAAAGAATTGACGTATGTTCATTTCCCGATTGACACGGTTTCGCAACTTAAGCGACTGCAACCGGATATCGTGTTTTCAGCTGAATTAGGGCTGCGAACTTTATTGAGTGGTTATTTTGGATGGCGAAATCGTCGCATTCCCATTGTAGCTGTAGGCAATATGTCAGATTGGATCGAGAGAGAACGCGGTTGGGCTCGACGAATGACACGTCAACTTTTGCGACGACTAGTGAAATATTGCACCTACAACGGTCCTAGTTGTCTTAAGTACCTGCGTTCGATCGGATATCGAGACGAACAGTTGTTTTTTGTGCCTTATTTTTTTGATGAAGGTAAAGTTGACTTGCGCCCACGTCCCCAACGCAGTGACGACATTCGCCGGTTAGTAATTTCCGGCCGGTTAACGCTGGCCAAAGGTATTCGCTTGTTGACGGAACAGTTGCAACGTTGGTGCCAAAATAATCCTCAGCGCGTCGTGGAATTAATCGTATGCGGTGAAGGACCAGATCGTGGTGAATTCGACCGGCTGCACGGCAACTGTCGGGTTGACCATCGCGGGCATTGCAGTGATGAACAATTGAGAAACGCTTATCACGACGCTGACCTTATGATTTTCCCGTCATTGGCGGATGAATGGGGGCTTGCCCCGATAGAAGCTTGGAAATCCGGGCTACCAGTCGTAGGCAGTTTATATGCTCAAAGTGTGGAAACGTTAGGCCGAGAAGGTGAAAACGGGTGGTTTTGTTTTCCCGACCGTGGTCCCGACCTGTACGCGGCCCTGGATCGTGCATTGAAATCAACGGCCTCCGAACTTCAACAAATGGAAGAGCGTTGTCGATCGACCGTCTCTAGTATTTCCGCCGATCGCAGTGCAGCACATTTTGGCGATATCATTCAAACCGTTTTACCACAGTCCGTTCGCACACTAACATCATCGAAGCCGACAATATGAAACCGATATGTAGTATTTCGTTAGACCTCGATAACAAATGGGCTTATTTGAAGACCCATGGTGACGCCAATTGGCAATCGTATCCAACCTATTTACCTCACGTTGTCCCCCGATTTTTGGAATTTTTCGAAAAAATCTCTACCGAGATTACGGTGTTTGTCGTCGGTCAAGACGCCGCACTGTCGGAGAATCGAGAATCGCTTCAAAGCATTGCGACGGCCGGACATGAGATTGGCAATCACTCCTTTCACCATGAACCGTGGTTGCACGAATATACCTTGAGCCAACTTGAACATGAAATTATGACTGCGGAGAACGCGATCCATGCCGTGACGGGCGTGCGCCCTGTGGGTTTTCGCGGACCCGGCTTTAGTCATACCCGACAACTGCTTGATGTCTTGGCACAATCAAAATACGAATATGATGCCTCGACATTTCCGACGTTTTTGGGACCGATCGCGCGATCTTATTATTTTCTAAAAAGTCGCTTGAATCGCAAGCAACGGGCGCAGCGTCGTCAATTATTTGGTTCATGGCGAGACGGATTCCAACGATTGCGACCATTTCAATGGAATACGGCCTTTGGACCGCTGGTTGAAATCCCCGTCACCACCATGCCTTGGACGCGCACACCGATTCACTTTAGTTACTTAATGTTCTTAGCCAGTCGTTCGCGACATTTAGCACAAAATTATCTACGCGGTGCTTTAACTTTATGCCGGTGGCATCAAATATCTCCTTCGCTGCTTTTGCACCCCTTAGATTTACTGGGTTGCGACGATGATCGGGATTTGAGCTTTTTCCCAGGCATGAACCTGAAATACGGTTATAAACGACAAATATTTGAGCAAGCATTTGAATTATTGCAAAACCAATTTCGCTTAGTGACAATGCGGGAACACGCTGCTACGTTCCGTGAACAACGATTGCCCCAATACCGTTGCTTGCGAGAAGGAAATTCGCAAGCGAGTTGCAGTTCGTCAGAGCGACAGGAACACAGCGAAATGGTTCAAGCCTGACCTTGATAATGTCTTAAATTTGAGCTGGATTATAAATCCAATGTCGATGACGACACCAGAAATTTGCGATCAATTCTTCGCTCCACGAACACCCTCGGATTCGCCCGTAACACTGGATCGTATCCGGGTCAATCGTGTTCAGTTGACTGAATGTTCGCAGTTGTCACCAGCAATGATCCAGATCTGGCGGGATCTCCAGGCGAATAATCCGAGTCTTGCCAGTCCCTATTTCAGCTTTGAATTTTTTCAGTCCGCCAGTTACTCACGCGTCGATGCTGAAGTAGCCATCTTGTATGCAGATAACAAAGTCATCGGTTTTTTCCCATTTCATCGTCTTTCGCAACATCACGGAATACCGATCGGAGGCGCGATCAATGATTACCAGGGCATTATCGGACAGGTTAATTTGGATGTCGATCCGAGTTGGCTAATTCACCAATGCAAACTGACTCGTTGGGATTTTCACTCACTGTGGTGGCCACGACTTCCATTTTTGCCTCATTGTTTTCAAGTTAATATTCCCGCCAGTTCTGCTTGGTTAGGTCACAACATCGGCGGTTATCTCGATGTCGTTCGACAGGGCAGCACTACCATTGCTCGTCAACCTCAGAAATCGCGAAAAATGGTAAGAGAATTAGGCCCCTTGAAATTTGAGGTCGATGACCGAAATCCAGGATCTTTAAATTGGGTGATCTCACAGAAGCGGAATAAGTATCAACGCACGGGTTGCACGGACTTTTTTGAGCCCAGGTGGACGAAACAATTATTGAACCAAATTAATCAGACTCAGCAGGCCCATTTTCGAGGCTTGTGCAGTGTCCTGAAAGCTGGCGACACCATTGTCGCAGCCCATTTTGGAATGCTTGCCAATGGCAGACTTCATTATTGGTACCCAGTCTTTGACCGCCAATACCATCAATACTCTCCGGGCACAGAACTCTATTTGCAAATCGTCCAAGCTGCGGCAAGATTCGGTATTCGGCAAATCGACATGGGTTATGGAATAGAGTCTTTTAAGACCAAAATAGTCAATCAATGGGGTCTTTTGGCCAATGGAAGTGTTGACCTCAATCGGTCTCGTTACTGGTGGAATCGGCTGGCCTCACAAACCGCTGATCGTATAAAAAACTCTCCTTGGCGCAATACCGTCAAAACGTTTGGTCGAGCAATCATCCCCAACCTCGGTAAACCAAAAGTGAAATAGGCTTGAGGCAATTTGCACCAACCATTTTTTTCTAACACACTGTTGATTTTGGGGACTTGATATTCGGCAAACGTCACCGCATGCCGTTGACTGGATGCAGGTCTTCTCGAGGGCCGATACTGAGGGTGAAAGCGCGAGACAAAGAATATGCCTGCGCCACTGCGTTAACTTGATCCAGTGTCACATTATCATAACAGTTGGCAATTTCGGTTGGCGTTTTGTGAACTTGGTGATTTAACCATTGTCCACCAACCGAAAACATTCTGGCTTCCGTTCGTTCGCTGGCCAACAAGATCTGGGAAATTATTTTTTGTTTTGCTAAATGGAGTTCTTTGGCGGAAACGCCGTATTCCGCATTTACGTGCAAGTCGTGCAGGCGGCTCAAGTTTTCCTGTGCCAATTCAGGGGCACAACAAAAATAGCTCATCACCAATCCAGCTCCCAAGTATTCAAAACTGCCGATCCCGGCCGATTCAACCATACCGGAATCAACAAGTTCCCAATACAAACGGCTGCCGCCATCATCTCCCAGAATTGCGGACAACAAACGCATTGCATAACGATTGTCGTCAGCGATTCCTGGCCCGGGTGCAAGCTGCATGACATACTGCAATGTCGAACTGGGCTTATGTAAAGTCGAAAATCCGAATTGCGGTTGAGCCGCCGACAATGGCCGTTGCGGCAACGGTTGGTTCCAAGAACCACATAACCGCTCGGCATCGGCAACCAGCAGGTCGAAATCGATTTTGCCTGCGCCAACCAATGCCATGTTCTGCGGTGAGTATTGTCGTTGAAAATATCCGCGCATTTGGTCAGCCGTTAGATTTGAAACGGACTCGACGGTCCCCAGCACACTGAGCCCCAACGGATGTTGGCCGAAATACTCGGCCATCAATCGCTCATGCCCACCGTAAGGCGGTTGATCTTGGTACATCATGATTTCTTCGATGATGACTTTTTTTTCCGTTTCAAAGTCGCTCTCGCGCAATGCAGGCTGCATTAAATCGGCAAGCACATCGATCAACGGCGTTTGAAATTCCGGTAATACGGCGGCATGATAAATTGTACTCTCTTCACTGGTCCGGGCATTGCTGCTGCTTCCCAGCTCATCCAGCAATATATTGACTTCGTCCGCCGATCGGTGTTCGGAGCCTTTGAACACCATATGCTCCAGAAAATGGCTCACACCGTTAATTTGTGGCTCTTCATCGCGAGCGCCTGTGCGCACGAAAAATCCGTACGCCGCAAAGTGCGCTTGGTCGTTGCATTCGGCCAATAGGGTCAGGCCGTTATCCAATTGTTGCTGTTGATACTGCATCGCGGATTTCCAAAGGTTGTTCGCCTAAAGCTACCAAATCAAACGGGCCAAAGGGATGATCGGCCAAAAACCGATTCACTTGGTCTAATTTCAAATTCACAATTCGATCATTTATTTCGTCGAGCGAACGTAAACGCCCCAGATGAAAGTAATCGCTGATCAATCCGCCAGCGCGTGATCGACAAGATTCTTGCTGCATGATAACTCCGCTGCGGACTTGGACACGCAATCGATTCAATTCGGCCTCGCTCACACCGGCGGTCAATTTTTGAAATTCCTGAAGGATAACATCCAGCGACTCTTGAGCCGAGGGTGTCGTGGTACCGCAATAAGCGACAATTGAACCTCGCTCCAAAATGGAATGACAGCTCGCCGACACGGTATAACATAAACCGCGTTTTTCGCGAACTTCATTAAATAAACGCGAACTCAATCCATCACTCAATACACCGATTGCACAGCGTAACAAGAAGTAATCGGGGTCACGAAAAGGGATTGCTGGACAAGCCATCGCGATATGCGTCTGTTGACTGTCAAATGGCAAATGAAAGCATCCGTGTTGAGGTGGTTGTTGAGCCAGTGCCGCAGGTGTCGCACCATGCCAGTCACCGTACAGTCCTCCAATGGTTTCCACTAATTGGTTCCAGTCGATATTTCCGGCGACCCCAATGATGGTTCCAGTGGGTACATAGTATTGTTTGTAAAAATTGCAGAGTTCGTCGCGAGTTAATAACGAAACATGGTCCCAATCTCCCTCAGCAAAACGCCCGTCGGGCTGACCATAGTGTTTTTGCCTTAGAGCGATCATCGCTTTGCCGGCCAAATCGTCCTCAATTGCTTGGATCTCTTGCAGACAAACTTGCCGCCCATCGTCGATCTGATCAAAAGGGAAATGCGGGCGTCGAATAAATTTGGCGTAAGTCGCCAGAGCCTGTGACAAACCGGCCGCCGGCAAAGCGCCGCCAAAAAAAGTATGATACACCGTGGTGTTAGAATAATAGTCGCAACCTAAGCCTTCAAGCGTTTCCACTAATTGCCGATTATCGAGATCTTCGCCACCGCGAAAAACCATTTCACAGGTAAAATTTGCCGTTCCCAGTCGATCCGCAGGGTCATAACGACATCCTGACGGCACCGCGATTGAGAACGCGGCCGACTGGAGCCAAGGCATATGTTGCGCCAGCAATATCAAGCCATTTTCAAAACGGTGTAGAAACAAATACTCTCGGTTCGTCATGCAGATCCCTTCACTGATTTGGGGCGGTGCTACATTATACCGCTCGGTTTTTGGCTGGGTTCTCAAGTATTTGGCAAAACCGCACGAACCTCAGATCGACCACACCACAGGACCGTTGTATTGGGCAGATGATCGCCTTGTATGGACTTAACTGATTGTACCAATCCGACCGAAGATCCCAGATTTTCCGATTATGGCGGCAAACGTTCCCATATTTGAAACGTCGCTGGGAATTGGTTTTTGTCATCTGAATCCCAGGCTTCCGAGTGTTTGAGTCGCCAAAGGCTCCAATCAATCAACGGCAAATGTGCGTCCCCAGCCAAGTTGGTGTGAACCCGAGTCAAATAAATTCGCTTTGCCTTAGGAAGCAACCACGCGTAGATCTCGGCACCTCCGACCACAAATGGTTCCAGGTCGGAGGCAATAATCTCTTGCAATTGTGCGAGATCGTGGACCACGACAACACCCGGAAAACTCCAGGACTGTTGGCGGGTTATTACTACACACGTACGTCCCGGCAAGACACGACCGATGGACTCGAATGTCTTTCGGCCCATCACAATATGATGGCCCATGGTTAGCCGTTTAAATTGTTGCAGGTCTCTCGATAATCGCCAGGGCAATTGATTATCAATACCAATCGTATCGTCGTCGGTTGCCGCAACAATCAACGAAAATTCCGGCGCAAAATTCGAACGCCTGGTAATCACACCGCCACCGTTGCACGAATCGCAGGATGAGGTTCATATCCACGAAGCAAAAAGTCTTCAAAAACAAATTCCGACAATTCTCGACGCGCCGGATTGATCTCCATCGTGGGTAACGCGCGGGGCTCACGACTCATTTGCAACCGCGCTTGTTCCATGTGATTTAGATATAAATGTGCGTCCCCAAACGTGTGAACAAAATCGCCAGGCAACAAGTTAGTCACTTGGGCGACCATCATCGTTAACAACGCATAAGAGGCGATATTAAAAGGCACACCCAGAAATACGTCCGCGCTGCGTTGGTACAATTGGCAAGATAAACGCCCATCGGCAACATAAAACTGAAACAATAGGTGACATGGAGGAAGTTTCATTTTTGGCACATCAGCCACGTTCCAGGCACTGACTATTAGCCGCCGCGAATCGGGATTGATGCGAATCTGCTCGACCACCTGTTGTATTTGATCGATTGGACGGCCATCCCCAGATTCCCAACGCCGCCATTGAGCACCATAAACGGGCCCTAAATTGCCCTGGGCATCCGCCCACTCATCCCAAATTGAAACGCCATGCTGTTGCAGGTAACCGACATTGGTATCGCCCCGCAAAAACCACAACAATTCGTAAATGATCGACTTGAGATGAAGCTTTTTTGTGGTAACGCAGGGAAACCCAACTCCCAAATCAAACCGCATTTGGTATCCAAAAACACTTTTTGTACCCGTTCCGGTGCGATCCGATTTCTCGATGCCCGATTCCATTACATGCCGCAAAAGGTCCAAATACTGCTTCATTGTTGCTCAATTATTCACCAAAAAACGGCCTTGCTAGCATTCCTGCCCTATGAACCAGCGCAGTTATCGTCAAAATAGGTCGATTTCCTACTTCCCAACAACCGAAAAATAAAGGATAGCGACCGTGATGTTCAACTGAGGGGGCAAATCCCAGGTGTCCGAAATCATGGCTCCATCTTATCGAACAAACCGCGGTTGGGTAATGTCATGACCCAGGAACAATTTTCGATTATTGTACCAGTGAGGGGGCCCGTAGGTCCTTTTGAAGACTCATTGGCCAGCGTACTACGCACACGCCCAGATTCTGCTCAGGTGATGGTTGTCCATGGGAATTCCTACCAGGACCCTTACAATCTCGCGGGCGAAGTGGAAATTTACAATGCGGGAAATGAGCAGTCGTTGATTGGTTTGTGGAATTTTGCCTTAGCCCATGCCCGCGGCAAATGGATCGTTTGGATCCATCCGGGCGTAGAGTTTAATGAAGGCTGGGATTGGGAAATTTCCGATGAGTTTGAAAACCCACAAATCGGATGTCTTGTGCCGCCGATTTTTGGCACCCATTCCCGTGGCACAACCCGCCAAAAACGATTGGCCTGTTTCGGTACACTTTGGAATGGACACCACCCGATCGAACCGATCACGCAAGAGAGCGACTTGCCCGTTAAAGGCTCGATTGAAACCAGTTCATTATTATTGCCGAGTCCATTGGTCGCCATTTTTCGAAACAGCGCTTTAGGATGGTTGGAGCCGATCGATTCCACATTGCCCGAATGTGCCCTCAGCAGCGAGTGGGGTTTAAGCTTAAAAGCCATCGGTTTCAACACGATAACGTCCACCAGTACTTTCGCCACCAGTGAGTGGTCCGAGACGCTGATCGAAGAACTTCAATCGAACAGCCAGTCGTCGTCGATGGCGACCGCCTTTGAACGCACCCTCAGTCGATACAGTCCCCAGCTTATTCCTGGCCGTCGGCGTCGCGCTTACCAGCATGTGTTGCGTCAATTTTGGCAACCGAGTGCATGGCGATATGCTGGTGAAATCCTACGGGCCGATCGATTCGTGGCCAGCGACCAATCATATCGCGATCGGTTAAATGTAGCAGCTCAACGCCGCGAAAAGCTGCAGCCATGGTCAACTGACATTTCGGTACCATCCAAGACGACGCCGATTCGCGAACATCGCACGCGACGGGCGGCATAACTAAATGCAATCGCCTACCAAACAAACGGGTACATTGGTCGGCTGGTAAAGTGAGCGAGATCGATCTGTCAAAGAGAACATTTCCATCGACCGCAGTGGTGGCGAATAAATGTGCAAGGTAATCAGGTTTTGTCCGTCGGCCTGCAGGTTCGAGACTTGGTGGACCTCTTGATCCTCCGTACAACAAACATGGCCCGCCGTGTAGTCAGTCGATTGAGTCGGCTTGATCAATCCGCTGGGTGTCGGCTCAAAAACCGTTTCGGTGGCAACTCCTTCGATGATCCGCAACCCGCAAGTCGATCCCGCGTGATTATGAATAGGGCTGCGTTGTCCGCTTCGCCAGCAGATACACAATAATTCAAACCACTCTCCTTCGCATATTAAATTGCGTCGATACGTAAGGTCGCCGAAATCGATTACGGATTCCAAGTCGGATCGCGCGATTTGCAAACCACTTAATAATCGACCCAACTCGTACAACGGAGCGCGGTGCTCAAGTTGCTGTAAAAAGTCGACTAATTCGCAAAGCGGACGAGGTGGCGCCAATAAACTCATCGAACAAACTCCTGTCCCGTCACAGTCAATTGCGATTTGGCAAAAGGCCGACGGCATTGAACAAACTAAGTAAACAGCTCTTGGATAATTTTACCACTATTGGCGATTTTCATCGGACGTCCATCGGTGCTGGTAAATGTTGTTTCTAAACTAATTCCAAGGCTTTTGCAAACGGAAGCCATCAGGTCTTCCGACGACCAGGAGGTACCAACAATCTCGGTGCCATCCGCATTTGTTTCGCCAATGGCAATTCCTGGTTTCATTCCGGCACCGCCAACCGCAACACTCCAACTGCGTGCCCAGTGATCCCGACCAGCATTGCCGTTGATACGCGGAGTTCGTCCGAACTCACCCATCCAAATAACGGCAGTGTCTTGCAACAGACCGCGCTGGGCCAAATCCTCAAGCAATGCGCTCATTGCGCGATCCAACGTCGGCAACAGGTTATTTTGTAGCGTTGGGAAAATATTTTGGTGATTGTCCCAGCCGCCCAGCGTACACTCAACAAATGGAACGCCAACTTCGACCAGTCGTCTGGCCATTAAACAGCTGCGACCGAAATTATTGCGCCCATATCGTTCTTGCACTTCAGTTGATTCTTGATTGACCTGAAACGCAGACATTTGCTGACTGGTCATTAAATTCAATGTCTTGCCAATCACTTTTGCATGTTCTTCGGCGGCCGCCCCCCGCCTCTCAGCAATAAACTCGGACTCCATTTGCCGCAAGGCTTGAACGCGTTGAGCCATCCGATTCATTTCAATTCCCGGTGCCAAGTCACGTACTTGGCCATTGGCATCGACAGTAAATGGAGCCCAAGCCATACCGAGGAAACCTGGGCCTTCACTCCCGCCACCGACGGCAATAAACGGTGGAATTTCTAGCTCTGGGCGAGTGTGGGCCAATTGATGTGAGATCACCGAACCATAACTAGGATATTGAACATTTGGATTCGGCACATAACCCGTGTGCATGTAATACCGCCCCCGATCATGGTCGGCTTCCCGTGTGCTCATTGCGCGAACGATAGACATTTTGTCCATGTTTTTGGCCATCATTGGCATATGTTCGCAAATCTGCAGATCGCCATTAGTGGCAATTGGCTTGAACGGTCCACCGGTTGCCGCACCGGGTTTTAGATCCCAAATGTCGATCGATGCCGGCCCGCCGCCCATCCACAATAAAATGGCTGACTTGCGATTGCGTTTGAGTTGATTGGCATTGAGTTGTAGCGTATGTCCAAGTGCCAACGCGCTGGCCCCCAATGCACTTGCACCAGCCAAATGACTCATGAAATGGCGTCGATTCATCCCACTCGGCGTCGAAAATCGCATAAAGAGTCTCCCTTATTTCAAATTAGAGCCCGCGGCTAAGCGCCCAGACCTATCATCTCAATAATTGAATAAAAATTGATTGCTATTGAGTACCACCCACCAAACATCGCGCAAGGCCTCTCGCGAATCACCTTGGCGAGCTTGCAACAAGAATTGCGCCATATCCCGTTCGCTTTTTTTCGCCGGCCGACTGAGGCCCGCTAAAAAAAGATGATCTACCGCATCCAGATACTTCGTTCCATTATCCGAAAATAATTTGGCCAATACCGAACCCGGTTCGGCCGCCGTGGCCGACCGAACCATTTCACCATTAAACATCATCAACACTTGTGAAATCGTGCCGTTGAATTGCGTGGTCTCATCACCTTCGTCGGTCCCGAATTCAGTGGCAAATTGTTGCAGCCAACGGTTCTTGCGGGCCTCTTGTTCTTCATAGCTGCCGGTCTGTGCCCCTGCCCCACTGGCAATTTGCAATGACTCGTACAATTCTTCAGCCCGCATCTGCCGCAAATAAAAATGAGAAAACGCCGGAGTCAGGCCCATCAACGGATCGTCACGCTCGTTTCCCTTATTCGTCTTACTCGACAACGCATAAGGTTTGGACAACACAACCCAGGCCATCAGCCTGCGGAGGTCGTATCCGGAATTTCGAAATTCTTCACTGAGAAATTCAAACAGGTCCGGATAAGCCGGCGGATTGTGGCTCCCCAGATCATCGACCGGCTTAGTAAAACCATAGCCCAAAAAATGTTCCCAAATTCGATTGACTTGGGCCTGAGCAAACCAAGGAGATTGAATGATCAACTCAGAGACTTTCTCACGGCGATTAATCGCTTGTACATAACCGCTGCGTGGAAGCGATGTCCCATCAAAAAATACCGGGTAAGCAACCTTTAACTGTCCATTACGCAACTCGTAAAATAGATCTGCTTCATCAATATTGCCGCTTTCTCCACGAAAATCCTGATCGACTAATTTCGGCGACTCGGCATCTGTGGCCCCGCGAAATCCGCGCACCTGGCGAAAGAACGCATTAAACTCCCAGTATTTTTGTTGCTTCCAATCATTGAACGGATGATTGTGACACTGAGTACATTGAACTTGAACCCCCAAAAAAATTCGACTCGTCGCTGCCGTAGCTTGCGCGGCGTTTTCCATATTGACTTTGTCAATTAAAAAATTCGTCGCACCATTAAAGTCTACAGCATCCGGCTGCGCCGACCCCGTGGCTGTTATCAACTCTTTCGCCAATTGATCGTAAGGTTTGTTGCGTGCAAACGAATCTCGCAAATATTTTTGCATGCCCGTGCGCGAGATCATCGAGTTGTTCCCGTTGCCGCCCGTACGTCCAATTAACAAATTAGTCCACAACGTGGTCCAGTTTCTCGCAATCTCTTCCGTGTAAAAATCGTCATACAACAAACGGTTAACCAACTTGAGCCGTTTGTCGTCGGCCTTATCTTGAACAAAAGACGATAGCTCTTCAACAGTCGGTATTCGCCCAATCAGATCCAAGTGAACTCGACGACACCACTCGTAGTCGGTAGCCTCAGAGCTTGGCCTTAGTCCGGTCTCGGCCCAGATCGATTCAAATTGATCGTTGATCCGTAAAACTTGCGGAGGGATATCGTTGAAACCACGAGCCCCATAACCTAATTCAGGTGCTTCAACGCTCATTCGGCTGGTCGTGAATTGAACCGAAGTTATGTGGGAGTTAATGGTTGTTTGCGCTATCAATTCGCCGTTTGAAAATAAGGTGGCGGTGAAGGTTAAACAAAGTAGCCAAATGGGAGCTGAAAAACAAGCCAAGCGAGGTTCGCGTTGGTTTTTTGAAGGATTAATCCGCCCACCCGAATGGAAGAAATTCAATACATCCGCGAACAGCAAAATTCGCACCGGAAAAAGGCCTGCTCCAACGATTCGTTGTACCTCGCAAAGCGCCATGACAGAATTCCCCCCAGCACCTTTGTCCCTACCACCCAGGATCAATCTGGTTGATCGTTCAACCTGATTCTATTGTATGACAACTTGCCGTAAAGTATGCCAGCAAAATCTGCAGAAACTGGGAGATTATCGCCTGTCTCAGCAACGATTAACGATTGCGGAGACATTGTTGCCATAAAAACGACCGCCGTCCACGTTGGTTTTCGACGTCGTCTGACATCTGACTCAAAGCCAATGACACAGGTCCGGACGTGTGAAGAGGCAGCAACGGTCGTTCGTGTCGGATCTCGAGAAGTCTATAACAAAATTTCGTTACGATAACGGCGAAGTCTTAAACCCGCCCGATCTACCGACTAAATGGAAAGTATGTATGCTACGGCACGGTTCAAAAGACCGAGAACGTTCAACAGGACAAGGTTTTTGAAACGCTTGTTGGTCGAAAGAAAAAAATTTTCCAGCTCAAAATTCGGCCATGCCGGGCACTATTCCGACCGTATCGTTTTGAAACACATGTTGCATTTCGATACAAGCAAAATAAAACAGGCTCCTGGGAAATCCAGGAGCCTGTTTCGCACAATGAATCAAATATACCGGCCGAGGCTGGTCGTTAAAACGCCCAGCCCAGGCACTGCCTCGTCTCTGTTCCGCCCCGTCCTTCATCCGTTTGCTGGATGGAGTTTAGGAAGAACTACTTCCGAATAGTCCCTATTGCATTTGTTGTGCCAAAGATTACTTGTATAGGACTTTTGTCAATCTTAGGCCCCAGTAGATCACGGCCATTAGCGCCAAGGGGGCGACCGCGGTTGAGGCGATAAACCAGGGCATCAATTCGTTTCGACCTTGGACAATCCGCAACCAATATCCGCCAGCGGTCGCCATCGCGGCGAACACAATCGTAATTGCCAGTAAGTAGCGTATTGAGATTCGCGGCATGCCCCAGCTCAAAAATGAAACGCACGGATCTTTTACCCAACCGGCAAAGTCGGTTGAAGGCAGTGTTGGACTTTTCCCAAGATAACGATTTTACCGTGTTTTCTCAAGCAAACAGCTATTCCGAGTTTGCTGAAATGTTCAATTTTTCCGGAAGTGTGGACGATTTACCAATGGGAATCAAAAACAACCGCATTTCCCGAATTCCAAACGGTTCATTGATTCCTGTAAAGCGATCGGCAATTCATCCCCGGCCTTTTATGGCATGTGGATAGACCCAGCACAGCATAAGGAAAGACTCATGCGATCCAGAGAATTTTGGTGTTTATTTAGTTTGCTTGCCGTGGCGGCAAGTGGTTGTTCCGTGAATTATTCGACCTGTGATAGTGGCTGCGGCCATTCCGGCGGGCGTTTGCTTGGCGGCAGCTCAATTTCCTGCGACGGTTCGGTTGACTGTGCCGATCGATGCTCAACAGGGTTACAAGGCCGGCTTGCTCGACCAGCTCTGTTGTCGCGAGTTCGAGGCGCAGCAAATTGTGGTTGCGGCACTGCTGGTTGCGATACCGGATGTGATAGTGGCTGCAGCGGCGGTTGCGACAGTGGTTGCGGCTGCAATGCTGGTGGAGGCGTGATGCAAGGTGGCATGATGCAAGGTGGCATGATGCAAAGTGGCATGATGCAAGGTGGCGCGATGCAAGGTGGCTTATTGCCCAATGGTGGTTTGCGATCCGGTGGACTGCGTGGCGGTTTGTTGGGTGGTGGCTCAGCTTGCAACGACTGCAATGGCGGGATCGACGCGATGGGCGCTGGTTTGGCTTTGCCAACACTGGGCGGCGGAATGTTTGCTCAGGGTTACGACAGTTCGGCCAATTGTTCAACCGGTGATTGCAACAATGTTTACTCAGACGGCGGTGTCGCACCTGTCGGCGGCCTGTTGGCTGGCGGCGGAATGGGCGGTGGCCTGTTGGCTGGTGGTGGTATGGGTGGCGGATTAGGTGGCCATATGGGTTGTGGTCATTTTGGATGCGGAACAAATGGCCGGTTGTGCCTTGGTTGTCGATTGAAAGGTGCAATGGGTCTTCGAGGTCGACGTCAGGCTCAGCATCCCTACGGTGGACAAATCCCGCACACCGACCCCAATGCTTATGCGGGTCAAGGCGGCATGGGTGGTCAGCCAGCGCCAGCTTATGCCTATCCGTACTATACGACACGAGGTCCTCGCGACTTTTTACAAGACAAACCTGCTTCGATTGGTTGGTAACCAGCAGGAGCTGAGCAAATTGCCAAGTCGCTTTGTATGTCGCCCCTTGTTTTCGAGGGGCGATTTTTTTGTTGTTTCATCATTTAGAATCGTGCGAGTTTTTGAAATCACACCCCCATAACCCCTTGGCCGCAGCGTCTTCACCGTTAAATTGACGAGAAATTGTTTGCTCGTTTGTAACAAGGAGAATAGGGTTGCAACTCAATCAACGAAGTTGGAATCTGGTCAATCACCATCGATTTGCTTGGCATGAATTGCAAGTGCGTGAACATTCATTGGACAATGGTACATCGGTTCTTGATTTCGGAACCAAACATGTTGGAACACTATCGGGCGGTCAGTTATTGGCCAAAATTTGCATGGCCGACCTAGCAGAAATCTGCTGGACGACGCGGTCGATTGCCGAGTGGGAACTTCCCGCGGTTCAAGTGACCACCGATTCACCGCTGCTGGCTTGTATGGCGGCCCAATATGCAGGTTGGCCGGTCCAATCCAATGACTATTATGCGATGGGCAGCGGGCCAGCTCGATTGTTGCGCGGCCAGGAACCCCTATTGTTGGAATATGACTTGCGCGACTCGGGCCATCAAGCCGTATTGGTTCTAGAGTCGGCCAAAATTCCAAAAACTCAATTGGCCAATGAGATCGCGGCCGAGTGTGGAATCGCTCCCGACCAATTGACGTTGTGCATCGCCCGCACGTCAAGTTTTCCTGGGACAGTGCAAATCGTTGCCCGGTGTATCGAAACAACTTTGCATAAATTATTTGAGCTCAAATTCCCACTTCAAGCAATCGTAAGCGCAACCGGCAATGCGCCATTGCCGCCGTTGGGAGCCGATGATTTGCAAGCCATCGGACGTACCAATGATGCAATTTTATATGGTGCCTATGTGACGTTGTGGGTGGACTGCGCAGACTCCGAAATCGAGAAACTTTGCCCGAGTTTGCCCAGCAATTCCTCATCTGATTTTGGTCGTCCCTTTCTAGAAATTTTTGAATCTTACGATCGCGATTTTTATCGAGTCGACAAAGCGTTATTTAGTCCCGCATGTGTGCTAATTAACAATCTCAAATCCGGTCGGATGTTCCGTTTTGGCGAAATACATTCAGGGATCCTGCGTAAATCATTTGGTTTGACATAGTCGTGTTCCGCTCGATCGTCTTTCGCGAGGCTGCAAAATCATGGCTCGTTTGTTGGTTTTTGCGGACGAATCGTCCTGGCACTATCGCGACTTGTTACGTGCCAATCGCGCCAGATTCTCGATTGCCGCTGCACACCTCGGCCAACTTTATGGTGCAATACAGCCTGACCCGTCGCTTCATCCGAGGTCAGCTGATCCGATTGGCATGATCGCGATCGGCGGTCAACCGCGACAGAGATTACCGGCAGACGCAGCATTGATACGGACATTGCCGGTTGGGTCATTGCAGCAAGTTGTTTTACGGATGGATTTATTATCTGCTTGGGAACAGACAGGCGTTGCCGTAATCAATTCAGCCAAGTCGATGGAATGCGCCGTGGATAAATACCTCTCGCTTGTTCGCCTTGCGGCATCTAAGTTGCCCGTGCCTCTTACGTATGTTTGTCAGACAATAAAACAGGCCGCCCAAGCATGGGATTATCTGTCCGGTGAGGTCGTGCTCAAGCCATTGTTTGGCAGCGAAGGCCGTGGTTTGTTGCGATTTCAATCGCTTGCTGAGGCGACGCCGTTGCTAACAACGATGGAACTAAATCAACAAGCAATTTATTTGCAACAATACATCGATCATCCAGGTTGGGACATTAGAATACTGGTGATTGGAGACCAAATATTTGGGATGCATCGATCGGGCCAAGGTGATTGGAGAAATAACGCTTCACTGGGAGCAACAATCCGAGCTTATGAGCCCACGGCAAATGAAGTTGAGATTGCCAGGAAAGCGGCTCGAGCGGTTGGTGCTGTGATTGCTGGTGTCGACCTAATTTATTCGCGTTCCGGTCAGCAGTATGTTTTGGAGGTCAACGGCGCTCCAGGTTGGCGTTTCTTATCGCAGACGACGTCTGTCGATATCGCTGATATAATTTTGACTGAAGTGCAAAATCAACTTGCAGGGCGATCAAGATTCGTCTGACAATTGCAAGCGAATCTTTTCGATTTCATCGATGCGGTTAAAAAAAGCATCGGCGACGCGTGGGTCGAAATGGGTGCCGCGATCTTTATGAATGATTTCCAAGGCGCTGGCCACCGCAAATTTTTCTTTGTAGGGTCGGGCACTGCATAAGGCATCGTAAACGTCTGCCACAGCCACAATTCGACCTTCGATTGGTATCTGGTCGCCTTTGAGTCCACGTGGATATCCCAAACCGTTCCATTTTTCGTGATGGGTCTGAGCAATTCTAGCGGCCAAGGTCATCAATGGTGTTGCCGTTGCTTGTGACAAGTTGCCAGAAGCTTGTTGCCCTGTCCGTTCGTTCGCATCTTCGATAGCCAAAGGCAATAGGATCTGACAGCCAATATCACAATGTCGCTTCATCACGTCGAATTCGGGCGGGGTATATCGCCGTTGCATCAAAAGAATTGAGTCGGGGATGCCAATTTTTCCCAAATCATGCAACTGAGCTGCCATTTCAATCTGTTCACAGAACTCATCTGGCAATCCCAGTTCACGAGCAATTACCTTGGAGTAACGGCCTACACGGACAACGTGTCGTCCGGTTTCATTGTCGCGATATTCTGAAGCGCGGGCCAAACATTGCAAAATTTGACGGCGTGAATTGACCAGTTCGGCGGTTCGCTCGTCGACCTCACGTTTCAATCGGTCCGCATAACTGGCTAAATGATCAAAATGTTTCTTCAGCGTCAAGGCGTTACGCACTCGTACGGTCAATTCAAACTTCTCGACCGGTTTCGCCAAGAATTCATTGGCGCCTAATTCCAGCGCTTTCTGTTTGGTCTCTAGGTCTTGACTGCTACTGAGTATAATAAAAGGCGTAAACTGCAAATCGGTATGGTCGCGGCGCTGGGCCAGAATATCTAGCCCGCTGACCTTGGGCATGTTGATGTCCAGCAGAACGACATCTGGTCTTTCTTTGATAATCGTGCTGAGTGCTTTTTCCGAATCGTGAAGTTCAATGAAGTTCGCAAGACCTTCGCTCTGTAAGAAACGTCGCACGACACGAACAACCAAGGGCTCGTCATCGACAATGAGGACTTTGGCGTTTTGGAGGTCGACCGACACCATTTGGTGTCTGCCAGTTGTCGCTGGCAAAATAGGTCCGGTAGAAACCGAAATGCCTTGAACTCTCGTGTTAGAATTTGCGACCACGTTCATGAAACAGACTCAATCAAATGTTCTAGTTGTGTCCCATTTATTTTCGATACCAGTTTATCGGGCAAAGCAAGAATCAGTGACAAACGGCGATTGCGGTTTGTTTGAATTCCTCAGGGAAATTCAATTGCAACGCAGTCTCTACTTCTTCACATTGCCGTTGGAGAATATCAAGGTGAACGTGATAAAATTCAGGTTGTTGTTTTTTTGCCGAAATCTCAAACTCAGCAGCTGTCTTTGTAAACTGGGAGAAACCACAAGTACCTCCCGATCCTTTTAGCCAATGTGCTAAGTTGGCCAGTTCTTGGTGATTTCGCTCGCTGGCTGCTTGCTTCATCGCCGACAACTTGCCGCGTAAACATAGTGCAAACTCAATCGCAATTCCGCGAAATTCTGAATCGCCACGAAGCGATTCGATAATTTCAGCGAGCTCATTCGTTAACGGGGGATTATTAGTCAATGTTGAATTATTCGTCACCTTGGATCCAGCTGGCATTTGCGGAATAAGTGGAGAGGTTGCAGCGCCGCTCCAAGCCGTGGCGAACGCTTGGAGGTGTTCCCGCAGATCGGTCACCAAACTAGGAGTCAATTCGGCCAGTCGCGAGAGTTGCCTTTTTTGGGCCGCCGACTGAATCATTTGTAATCGCGCGCGTACATTGGTTGACAATGAGTCAAACTTGGCCAATTCTGCCGCCGAATCTGCGATGGCGTCAAGTTGATTTGCTTCCAACGCCAGGCACAATTGACAGATACTCTGAAGGATTAACGGTTGCTGGTGAACGGGGTCAAACGATGTGCACATAATGTTCTCCGTTGTCGGCTGCGGTTTTTGTTTCATTTCCACATTGATCGTGGAGGGAGCGGCAACCGTCAAGTGTTTTTTGACTTGTTCCAGCAGTCGGTCAAAATTGATTGGTTTGGTTGCAAAGTCTGTAAATCCAGAGGCCTGACATCGATCACGTTCTTCTTGCATCGCATGGGCGGTAAGTGCGATTACTGGCGTCTGGTAGCCTTGTGAACGCAACCACCTCACGGCTGTGTGTCCATCCATTTCCGGCATTTGAATGTCCATCAACACAATATCAAACGGTTGCGTGAATGCCATTTCACAAGCTAAACGTCCGTTATCAGTCGTTTCAACCGTCGCCCCCGCCCTTTCCAATACCAGCCGAATCAGTTTGCGGTTTGCCGGGCCGTCATCCACAACCAAGACACGGCAGGGCGGCAATTGATTCAACGACGACTCCGCTCCCGGTTCGCTGAGTACAGCTTGATACTGACTGGAATCTAATAAAGGAAATTGTTCTGCGATTCCCGTCTCGATGGTGAATTCAAAATTGCTTCCCTGGCCCGTCCGACTGGTTACCGAGATTTGACCACCTAACATTTCAACAAATTGTTTGCTAATAACCAATCCCAATCCGGTTCCGCCAAATCGTCGAGTAATGCTGGAATCGGCTTGCGAAAATGGCTTGAACAATCGAGCAAATTGGTCCGCACTCATTCCAATTCCCGAATCGCGTACCTGGCATTTCAAGCGTCCCTGTTGCCCGTCGACCTGCCACGATACCTGAATCACAACGCTGCCATGTTGCGTAAACTTGATCGCATTGCTGGCGAGGTTAGTTACAACTTGACGCAGTCGCACGTCATCCGTTTGAATTTTCTCTGGTAATTTCCCAGAAAACTGGACCGAAAAGTCAATGCCTTTTTCTTCGGCCTTGCCTTGTAAAATCCGATGAACTTCGCCAAAAATTTTGAACGGACTATACCAATCCAAATGTTTTTCCATTTTGCCAGATTCGATTTTCGAAAGATCGAGAATATCGTTAATCAGTGCCAAGAGATGGGATCCACTTGCGTGAATCGTTTCCAAGTATTCTTGTTGTTCGTGGGGATTAGTTACAAAGCCTCGCCGCAGCCATTCGGCAAAACCGAGAATGGCGGTCATTGGTGTACGAATTTCATGACTCATATTGGCCAAGAATTCACTTTTGGCGCGATTGGCTGATTCAGCCGCTTGTTTACTATGCTCAAGTTCCGTCACATCGTCAAAACTGACCAGGGTTCCGTTTAGCTTCGTCGATTGACCTAAAACCGGGGCACAATTTACACGAAAGATACGACGAGGTTCTTCGGCTCGACTTTGGGAAATCAATAGTGCCATTGTCACGTCATTAACCGCCTCTCCCGACTTGGCAGCCGCAAGCCAGGGAAATTCGCGAATGGCTTGATTGTCGATATTTTGCCAAGTGAATCGTTTTTCCGGCCGCAATCCCATCAGTTTTTCTGGCGCAACGCCCACCATTCGGGAAAACGACTGGTTGGCCAAGACAATACGGCCGCGCACATCTAGAACCAACAAACCTTCCGTGAGACTGTCCAAAGCCGCTCTTACCCGCGTCGGTACCGTACGACTGGGGTCAAGCTGATTGAGCATGATTCCCAAGTAAATGAAAAAAACGATAAAAGAAGCTGCGAATAAAAAAAGCGGCAAACGCATGCTGTACAACAGGTTTGCGGCGAAACTGCCCGTTGTCCCCGGCAGCGGTAACCAACAAATTTCGACCTTTCCCCAAACTTGCTTCTTGGCAAATACAGGAATCTCATAGCGCATCAATTGCCGTTTTGGTTCACGCTCAATCGAAATTTCCCATATCTTCGCGTGGTCTTTAGACGCTGCCACGAGTTGACCACGGGGATTGCGAACTCCAATGGATACCAAATCGCGTTGACGTTTTACTTGCAAGTCAAGAGCCGATGAAAGCACGCCCCATGCCTCAACCTGCGCCAGAATTGAACTTTGCATGGCGATGTTTTCACACAATTCGGAACGATGGCGCTGTGCTAAGGTCTCTTCTTGCGGCACGTAACCGGTCGCCAAACAGCACAAATAAATCAACATCACCAGCCCGGCCAGGCCCGTCGTGATTCGTAATCTCGTAGAAAACCAAGGCATTTTAGTGTTTATCCTAGGGTTAACACCTGATGGCGAGCTAGGTCATTTCGTTCAGGTTGAAATGTCAGTTAGTGGGAATTGTTTGCGGCAATCTGGGTCGGTTCGGGCAAGACAAAGTCAATGTAATCATCGTTCGACTCCACGGTCGACTCTCCCGAATCAGGGTTTTGCGAGCCATCAACTAATTCCTCAATCGAAGCGTCATTTTCTTCTTTACCTAACCGCGTAGTCTCCAAAACGGGCAATGGGTCAAATGCTTGCCAGCTTGGCAAAGAGCTCATGAATGACGTAAGCAAGACACCACCGCGAACCAACCATGCCACATAGCCCACAGTAAATAGGCTGACGGCCGTAGTTGGTGCCAATTGGGCAACTTCGTAATTTGCCAAATTGAACATATCGGCATTGTCCATTCGCAGATTGCGCATGTACTTGAGAAATTCAGCCGACCCTACCAATTCTTGATGTAACAACTCCGACGAAATGTGCAAATTTTCTAGCTCAAGATTTTCATTGGCAATCAATGCGGCCGTTTGTCGTTGATATCCATATTGGGTATGAAATCGCCCTAATTCGCCGCCGTAATCGGCCACCACATAACCTACATTTGACAGTGAATTTACGGTTCCACTTTTTGCGCCGCTTCCAACGAGTCCTTCTCCTGTTACCACGGTAAATCC
>JBGSMY010000071.1:0-13468 GCA_041739975.1 Pirellulaceae bacterium | reverse complement strand
TGACACCATCCGCTCCGCCGTATCGAACCGCCACAAGTTCTCCAGATTTCTCAACAACTCGGCCAACACCCCCTCGCCGACCTCAAAATCCATACAGTCTTAATTCGGCCAAAAATACGACCACAATTCGGCCCGTAACAGGTCTGCCATGTATTGCCGCGTGGATCCAGAGTGGTGATTTGCCTAACTCAGCGAAAGCAACGACGGGCGTGGTCGCGAGCGATTTCGGAGTGAGGGTCTAATGAAATTCAAATTTGACACGCTGCCATCGGCCGATAGCGATGTGATCCAGCATCACAGTCGATCGTTTTCCCTGGCAGCCAAATTGTTGCCGCGAGGAATCCGTTCAGACGTCGAGAAACTTTATGCCTGGTGCCGATGGTGCGACAACGCTGTTGATGAAGCTTCCAATCCGAGAGAAGCAAGCGAACGACTCGAACTGCTCCGCCAGGATGTTCACCGAATCTACGAAGGTGATGTTTCTCTCCATCCTGCATCGCAATGGTTGGCCTGTGTTGTCAACAAATACGAAATTCCCCAACAGTTGCCGCTTGATCTGTTAAACGGCATGGAGGCCGATTTGAACAATCCGGTTTTACAGACAGTTGAGGAGCTGTTGCACTACTGCTACCAAGCTGCTGGAACCGTCGGTTTGATGATGTCTCGGATTATGGGAGCGACCGATCCCCGAGCATTGAAGCGAGCGAAGTCACTAGGGATGGCGATGCAATTGACGAACATCGCCCGTGACATCAACGAGGATTGGCAGTCGGGTCGTCGGTACATTCCCAAAACATGGTTGTCGCTGGTGCCGAAGAAAGATATGACACCTACCGACAGCCAAGTACGTAAAGCAGTCGAGAATCTTCTTTCGCTTGCTGATGATCTGTACAAGGAAGGATACGAGGGACTGGCGTATCTTCCCAACGGGGCCCGAACGGCAATTCGCCTGGCCGGCCGCGTGTACCAGGAAATTGGAAATGAAATTCGTCGACAGGATTATTGTGTGATGCAAAGCCGGGTTTTTGTGCCGCTCACACAAAAGATGACGCTTATGGCTAAGTGCTCGGTCGCTGAAATTGCCTTTCGAATGAAGCAATCCCTCAATTTTCTAACGCGAACAACATTTCTTGACACTCAAATCAAATCCACTTTTTCAATTAGGAACTCAACGATGAACGATGAAACTCGATACCTTGGTTACCTGGGAATCTCTTTAACTTTTGTAATGGCAACGACACTGTTCTTCTTGATGGGGCTCAACCCAAAGGAAACGGTATACAGCTCTCTACCCTGGATATACTCCGGCGCTTGTGCAGCAATTGCGGCGACGACCGGCTTGATGGCCAGGCTCGTCAATCGAAAATTGCAACTGCAACCAATAACACAAACTCCAACGAATAACCGTTGACGCTTTCGGGTCGCAGAACAGCCCATTTTGCGGTTGTACGTCGAATAGAAAAAGAGAATCCTCTTTGATTGAATCAGTTACACGACGGCTTGAAACCGCTTTCGACTATGTCGCAAGCCCGCAAACACAACTGCGCCTGATGAATTTGTTTGTCAGCCTTGCGATTACCGGCTTTCTGATCCACTTGTTGTTGATTTTTTGCAAACGGTCATTTCCCGATCTTGCTCCGCAACTGACAACTGGAGTCAGTAACAATTTTTTGCAGGCAGTCTACACGCCATTCAGCTTTATTCTGTTTTACGAAGTCTTGCTGCTGGTGTTGGCGATTCCAAAATCTCTCACCACCTCTATCTGCAAACAGTATGAAATTATCTCGCTGATCGTAGTAAGGCGCGTGTTTAAGGACATTGGAACGTTTGATGACTTTGGCAGTTGGTTGACAGAAACGGAGACTGTGAAGATTGTGCTGCTGGATATGGGCGGGGCTCTACTCATGTTCCTGGCAGTGACCCTGTTTTATCGCATTCGAAAATCGGTGACAAAAGCTGCTACTCTTAAAGATTTGCAAGGGTTTATCCGGTTCAAGAAAGTACTGGCGCTGTTGCTGGGTGTGGTATTGATCCTACTGGCGGCTGGGAACCTTGTTGCCTGGTTCGTTTCTGTAATGCCAGGGGCTGTTGGTGCGGAAAAAAACTTGCTCAATCTCGAACAATATTTTTTTCCTGCTTTTTTTGAATTCATGATCTTCACAGACGTGCTGTTGCTAATTGTTTCGATTCGGTACTACGATCGCTACGAGTATTTGTTTCGCAACTCAGGATTTGTCATTACAACGGTTTTGATAAGAATCTCTTTGTCGACTGCCAAGCCATACGATTTGGCCATCGCACTGACTGCCATCTTCTTCGGCCTTTGCCTGATTTCGATCTTTGCCTATCACACACGAGTGTCAGACCGTCAAATTAACGCGCCAGGCACCGCTTAATTACACGCCGAAAAAGCAGCAACCTGGTTCTCATTTGTTCGGGGCAATTGCCGTGGCTACCAGGCTGCGAACTGCCGCCAAAACCATCCAAATGACGGGCGCATGTAGCAACATGCACAGGATTAAGATTGAGCCGCCAATAACGTCGATTTCGAATCGCGGTTTTCCTAGAAGTGTTTGAACCAGGCTAAACGTGAGCAAGCCGCCCATTGCTCCGATCGAAAAGCGAATCAATCGCACTCGCGGTGTCAGTGACAGGCCGAGCTTTCGAAACAGCCAGCAAAGAATCGGAAAGAGTTGTAGCGCATGGATTGCGACGCCATGAGGAAATTTTGCGACGCCAGCCTGTCCGAAAGTCGACGGATCTCGCCCGTTCGATAATTAATACTGACCATTAGCCAGGACCCCGAATCCAATCACGCAAGACAAGATTAGAAACGCCATGCCGGCCCGAATGGCAAGCTGAATATCTCGGTCTGCATCCAATTAGGAGAACGCGCGCCACGTTAAATGAAGCAAGACCAACGTGGCAATGACGATCAACGCCGTCATTGAATACTCAACGAAAGTGTCGAATGTTGAATTGTGGTTGAAATGTGATGCTTGCCCGCGCCATTGCTGGAGAGTGATGAGAGCCACCTCTAAAACAAGCGTGATGGAGAGGGTTCGGCAGAGCGATACATCTAAATTGGCAGGTCGCAATTTATCGAAAAACCAGGCGATCGACAGTAGCGTCGCACCCGTCGAAATACCGAAAAGTATCGGCTTTCGCCAAGAGACTGGACCCTCCCAATCGCCACCGAGCAACTGCCAGACGAAGACATGGAATATTCCTGACGCTACCAGCAACACGCCCGCAAGATGCAGGCTTCGTGCGGACGATGAGGATTCTGCCTTCTGGCAAGGAGAGTCGAGCCCACCGATCATGCTCCTGCCTTTGCCGTTTGAATGACAGCCCAATCTCGAAGGCCTTTTTTCATCGCTAGCTCATTGCATCGCAGCAAATCGTCAAGAGCCTCATCGAAACTGGCAACGTGCATTTGAGAAATGATTTTACCACTCGGGGGGACGTCGTAAACCGACTCAGGCTTCCACGATTGAGGTACGCGCACTAATGAGAAAATGAAATCTGGTTGAACGTTTAGACGATTATAAAACATGGTTTTACCTCCGCCAGATAAACCGCATTCAACACGGCTCGCCAACAGATTTCCAACCATGCGACCGAATTCCCTAGCTATTCACATCGGGAGTCGGCAGAGATGACTGGTTTGTCGGATTTACGCCTAATTGGCCACTTGTGGAGTTGCAGGTGCGCCCCGCTTCAGGCGACTATTCAAGAGCAGGTTGCTTGGGAGTCAAGCAAGCATTGTCACTTGTTCGCCGCACGCAACTCTATCTGGTTATTGAGTCCAGCCAGGGGTATCGTTCGGGAAACTCCGGTGCGACTCGCTCGGCCGGTTCGAGTCCGCCAAGTTCAAATGAAAATCCGATGGGATGTTCACCCCAATCATCTGGCTCCCGTCCGACAAACGCTCCGTGCTCAAAAACGGAAGGATTGAATCGGAATCCAACTCGCAAGATCGCTTTGTCGCGGTGCCTGCGATGAATTCGATTTGCAAACACCTTGAAGAGCAGCTGGCCGTTCAAAAAGTAACCCAAATTGCAAAAATTTGCAGAATTGACGACCGTGTCGAGTTGATCAACGACGCCGATCTTTCAATAGGAGTTTTTGATCGAGTGGTCCTGTCTATTCCGTCGGGTCAAGCCGGTAAGTTGGTTGCCGCGTTCTCTGAGTTATCCCGGCAGGTCTCAGAAATCGAAATGAACCCATGCTGGGCTACAATGGCCTCGTTTGCGGAGCCAATCACCGACCAGTGGGTTGGTGCCTTTATACATGACAGCTTCCTTTCCTGAGAGAGAATGGCGACATTCGCCACGCAACTGAATTCTACATTGCCAACCGGGAAGCAATGGACGCCGACGCCGAAATCGCATGGCCTGAGCGATTCAACCATGACGAAGTCTCCGCCATCCAACACGCAATGAATCTCCGACTGCAAGACGAAGCAGCCTTCTTTGCCGAATATCAGAACGAGCCGTTGCCGGAGGAGACGGGAACGGAAAATGAACTGACTGTCGAGGTGATCGCCGGCAAGTTCAATCGGGTGTGACGCTGTTTGCTTCCGCGCAGAACCAGTCATCTCCAATCGCGTTCGCTCACGCTGCCGCTCCCAATACGAGGAGCGATGTTTTGAACACGAGCAAGAATTCCGACCCAAATAGACTCAGCCCATTCGAGTTCGGAATCATACGACGCAAGGTGCGACAGCTCATCGGTTGTCACGGCTTCCGACCGCAAGATCGGGAACAGCTGGAACAGGAACTGATCGCCCGATTGCTCAACGGCCTGCAATCGTATGACTAACGGCAAGGCCACCGAAACGCGTTTGTCACGACTGTCGTGGAACGAAGTGTAGCAACGATCGTGCGCGACAAACGTGCCGAGAAACGGGATCACCGTCGTGTCAGTTCGTTGAATGTCATGGTTGCCTTGAGTGACGACACCCGCGCCGAACTGGCTGCCACGATTGGCCAACCTGCGTATGACGCTCGCCGCTGTCGCGAATCCCGATCGGACACCGAGCAATCAGATTTGTCGTCGGACGTCGCGGAAGTGATCGCCGGATTCACCCGACATCGTCACTGGCCTGAGGGATGTGCATTTCGAAGTAAAGCGTGCCGAGTCGTTACAACTCTACGCCGCGATGGAACAAGCGATTGAGGACGCGGTTGGGAAAGTCCCCGTTGTACTTCATCGAAAAAACAACCAACCGTGGCTGGTGATCGTGCCGCTTGATGAACTCTACCGTTTGGCAAAGTCAACTGCAGGGTTGCATGAACAAGATGATGGACACGAAGGCAAGAATGCGACTATGCCTGAAATGCCGCAAGAAGTTTTTCTCGATGGGCCCGGCAAATCGAATTTGCCCTGATTGCCGACGCGGCCTCGACAAAAATTATCGGCATTACCCCGAGTCAGCGCTGGCGAAAGAACGAGGGCGGAAGTATTGAAACGGGGAGGCGATGGAGTGAAATCAAAAATCTCAGGAACGCTTTTTCCATTCCGTTGGGTCGCGATGGCCGTGAAGAACTGCGGTCACATGTACCTTGTTTTCAAAAACGATATAGCTGACGACATAGGTTTGCACAGGCAAACGCACTTGTCTCGTTCTGCGCTCGACGATTGCGTAAGCCAGCGGATTGGCTGCAATTCGATCAAATGTGATTTCGAGTTCATTTCGAAACTGCTCACCCAATCCTGGCTTCTGTTCCTCAAGCCATTCCTTGGCTTCGCGAATGTCGTTTTTCGCGAACTGTTCAACAACAACGGGATACACCATCATTCACCAAAGATTTCCTTTTTGACGGACGCCCACGGCTCTCCGCTATTAGGATTCTTTTCGAATTCGATATCCCGTCGCCGTATCTCTTCGCGCATCGAATCCGAGAGTGTGAATTGCCCGGAAAGAACAAGTCTATCGAGAACAGTGCTTGCGATCGCGTACTGCTCGTCCGCAGGTAGCGATGCGATCGAATTCATGATTTCGTTGTGTGTCATGGGAGTCTCCTTTTGAATCCCAATTATACCAATGGCCAACGAGAAATGAAACTGCGCAATTACCAACTTGCCGCGGTGGACTCAGTATCCGGGATGGTTGGTTTGCCATGGACAACACGCTGCTATGCGTGCCTATTTTGATTGAGAGTCTTACCGGACCGAACTGGCTATCATCTCTGACAAAACAGGATAGCAGACTGTTGAAAAGGGCCTTACGTCGAGCAACGATAGCAAACTCCCTGCTTCCCAACCAGCAATCCCATCTCCGTCGTGCATGTGGCCGCGCCTTTTGGCGACTAGGTAAACGCCAAAAAGCTCTTCGCAGTTTCAAGAGGGCGATTAGGTTTGGCGAAAAGCAAGGAATGAAATACCAGCAGGCGAAGTCTCTTCTGGACTTCGCCGCGGTAGTAGAAGAGGGTCGTGTTCAGAATCGGTCGAATGCGATTGAACTCTTGAAAGAAGTGAAATCCGTCATCCCCCGCACCGAGTCTTGGCTACTCGGCGATCAGTACGACGAATCCGTCGTCGCTCCTGAATTCGATCTGGAGGCGTGGGAGCGGGAGCATGGGCCGATCTCACCGCAGGTCGTTGCCGAAAAGGCGTAGGTCCGCGTAGACACGGAGCGGGCATTACCCCGCATCCAGATTTTCGTTCTGCCTTCCCCACTACGAAGCCAACCCCGGTAGGTTGCGACCGATTGCGGGGATAGGATTCGAACCCTACGACTGCGGGGTTATGGGACTTCGAAAAACGTACCCAAACCGTTACCAAGTCTTCTCGAACACCTTGTATGATAGTTACTGATTTGCTTGTCTCGTACAATTCTGGACTCAAGGCAGATGCCTTGCCAACTCACTGATGATCTTTTGCCTACCCAGCGTTTTTGCTGAGTAGGCAGGAAACACGAGACATCTTAAAATCGTGAAAACTTGTCAAAATCGCTTCAATGACTGCACGGCCTTCGCGACAGCCGGACACGGACTGACCGACCCCGCAGAGATTCCTACTTGGGGGGCAAAATTTTGCAACACAGGTGATGACTACTTACGATTGCGTATTTATCTGAAAGAACTTTAGCCCGTGGGGCTTCGTAGAGATCTCTATTGGGTGTTCGACAAATTGCAACCACGGACTATTGTGTACGTTGGCGAACTGTCGTACAGTAATTCTGTGCCGTGTCCTTGCTGACGCATGCCGATTCGTCTACTTAAACGCGTGGGGCTCGCACTAACAAGCCTGGCTACCGAGGAAACATCATGAGACACGTTTTCCGTCGACTTGCCGCGACAGCCGTTGCGGCACTTACCATTGCGACGCTGCCTCTATTCGCTCAAGTCGATACCACGACCCTTCCGCAACCTTCTGGTCAGCCAGCGGACCTGACCCAACCGGTACAAGTTTTCATATTGTTGGGCCAATCCAACATGGTCGGCGCGGGCAAGTTCTCAGGCCCCAGTAAGCGCTGGGGCAATGAGTTTCTCGAACCGGTCGTGTCGGTGTATGCGGGAGCGTTCGACCCGATGGCCGATTACGACTCGCTCAAGCCTAAGAAGACTGTCGCGCTGGCGAGTTTCGGCGGCGGCGAACCGACTCCTTATCCCGGCGGTGGAACACAGGTCGTGCGCGGCTTCATTCAGCCTACGGAAACCGGGTTGTTCGAATTCAACCCCGGTTATGGCGAGTCCGAACAAAACATTATGGTTGTGAATGGGGAAGAAGTGCATCGCCAAGAACCCGGCGCGAAAGCGGTGAAAAAGTCCGTCAAGCTGACCGCTGGGGAAAAGGTTCCGTTCAAGATTACGTATTTGACAGATAACGCCAACGGACTGGGTTGGCTTGTCCGCGTCGATGTCCCCGGTACACTCAACACGCTGGTCCGGCACCAAGGCAAGTTTCCTTACTTGCTCGACAGCGCAGGTCACTGGGCCGTGCGAGATGATGTCCGCTTTGTACGCTTCATGCAGGGACGCGGGCTCATGGAAAACAACTGGATGGGAATCAAACACGGTGCGCCGATCGGTCCCGAGTTCGGCATCGCGCAGGTCGTGGGTAACGAACTCGCCGCGCCGGTCATGTTGCTTAAGAGTTGCATCGGAAACCGTAGTCTCGGATGGGATCTGTTGCCGCCGGGTAGCCAGCGATTCATCGAGAATGGACGTGTTTATGCAGGCTATAAAGACAAACCTGATTCATGGCCAGCAGACCCGGTTGAGGGTGTCGCGACCGAGCCAGGGCCGTGGCTCGACAAGAACGGAAAACCAATCGACTGGTACGCGGGTCTGCAGTACGATGTCGATGTCGGCTCGGCCCAAAAAGCGCTCACGGAGATCGGCACTTACTACCCCGGCGCAACTCAATTCGAGGTCGCCGGATTCTTTTTTTGGCAAGGCGAAAAGGACGGCGGCAATCCCGTGCACGCGGCACACTACGAAAAGAACCTAGTCAACTTCATCAATGCGCTGCGCAAGGATTTCAATTCACCTAACGCCAAATTCGTGCTCGGTACTATCGGCGACGCCCAGAAAGGGAGCGGTGACAAAGTGCTCGAAGGGCAACTTGCGGTCGATGGAACCAGCGGGAAGTATCCTGAATTCGCCGGCAACGTTACCACGGTCTACACGCACCCCTTGGCTCAAGGCGGTAGCGGCAATGGACATTACGGTGGCAATGCGGAAGTTTATATGGAAGTCGGCGAAGCTATGGGCCGCGCAATGGTTGATCTGTTGAAGGTGGTGAAATAGCTGGTGGCATCGTCACCTTGCGCGGTGCGAATGGCGACGATCCATCAGCCGCCAGCAAAACTCAGGAAATATAGAAATGCGAACCAAGTCCATTGTCACAAAAAGTGTCGCCCTGATCGCTCTGGCGTTATTAGCGTCCAGTTCGAGAGCACAACAATCCGTACCGCCGACGCCAGTTCTCACCGAAGTCGGCCTGAAGCAGGAGGAGGTGTACTACAGTCAGCTCAACCAACTTCGCGCCGAACTAACGGCCGAGATTCCCCCTAGCGACCCGCTGAGCTCGGAAGTAAATGCTGATCTTCTTCAAACGTTCCTGGCCAGTGACACACTCGACTCCCGGTTGGTGAAATTCGTTGTTCTTTATGAAGCGACTCCGAGCGGTCTGGCTGTGTTCGCTCAACAGGGGCCTGAGCATGCGGCGCTGATCGAATTGATGTTGTCTGATTCCGACCTTATGAAACAGATGTTGGTAGCCGACGGCGCCAACGCCCAACGAGTCAACGACAGATCTAGCCCAGCACAGTACGGCCCGGCAATGAAGATCTATGCCGACATCCGGAAGGCCAGCCCGAATGCAGGCGCAGGTATCTTCCAGCGACTGGCTCTCGCGATCGCGTTAGAGCATGCGGTGCCCATTGCGCAGGGCAATCCCAAGTCTCAAGCGGATGCTCCTGAATTCATCGACCCCGTGAAACGCTTTCACCACTACGAGCAGGCTTATCTGGCGGGAGAACTCGATCCACTGTTCGAACGGCTGAGTGTTTGGGAGCTCCGCATGGTCGTGAACGGCGATGAGCCCGATGAAACGCTTGCTTGGGGCCGCCAGATGCTGCGAAATTATCGGCCCGACTTGATCGCCAATCCCAACTTCGATTGGCGTTATGTGCAGGTTGTAGCGACCGACGTCCGGTATGGATCGGGCGACGTGAAGTACGATCGGCCCGAATTGCAGAATTACCAGAACATTCTGATGAACGGTGGCGTCTGCGGACGTCGCGCGTTTTTTGGACGCTTCATTCTGCGCGCCTTTGGCATCCCCACGACGGCTCGTCCGCAAACCGGTCACGGCGCGTTGGTGCACTGGACTCCAGACGGCTGGGTGCCTTGCCTCGGTGGAGGTTGGGGAAGTGGCTGGACGCACCGCTACAAGAACGACCTCGATTTCCTGGCGACGACTCAAGCTCGCAACAACCCCGAACAGTTCTTGCGGGTGAAACGAGCTCAGTGGGTCGGCGATGTCCTCGGCGAAAAGCGAACTTTTGGGGAACACGACGGCCAGGCCGAATATTGGAACAGTGTCGCACTACGGACTCAGCGCGACTTGATCGAAAAATCTCAGCTCAAGGCCTTAGACGCGGTCGGCGCGAATCTTGGTGAATCAAATGAGACTGGAGAAAAAGGAATCGCACGTGCGGTTGTTTCACCCGCCGATCGAAACATTGTGGTCGGGGAGGATGGCGTGATCTCGATTCCTGCCGCCGCATTCAGCCAGCCATCCAGAAGTACAAAGGAAGTCGTCATCATGAAGAGTTTCACAGATGGCATGCAGATTCACCTTCCTCGATTTGAACGCGAGGGCCTGACCATCTTACGCGGCGGGGCGTGGCGGACCGATGTTTGCCAATCTGGCACGCGGCTACTGAGTGGCGGTTACGGTGCCTACAATAACTGGGGCTTCCGCGCAGCGGTGACCTGCCCTGCCAATGCAACTCCAAGCGAACTGAAACTCGATCTGGGCAACGGCGTGATGATGGAGTTTGTTTACATCCGGCCCGGCACCTTTGTTATGGGCGGCGCAAGCGAGAAGGACGGACGCTTCGAATGCGTCGAATTGCCCAAGCACGAAGTCAAGATAACCAAGGGCTTTTATTTGGGTAAGTGCGAAGTGACGCAGGCTCAATACCAACTCATCATGGGTTCGAATCCAAGCGGGGGCGCCAAGTCTCCGGATTGCCCGGTAGATACGGTCAGCGAAGCGGATGCGTTTTCTTTCTGCTCGAAGCTCTCGGACCACACCGGGATGGACGTTCGGCTTCCGACGGAGGCTGAGTGGGAATACGCCTGCCGCGCGGGCAGCAGCACAGATTGGTTCTTCGGCGACGATCCTGCCGCATTCGGCGAGTACGCCTGGTTTCAACCCAACGACGCCGGTATGTCACATGCCGTCGGTCAGAAGAAGCCCAACCCTTGGGGGCTTTATGATATCTACGGCAACGTTTGGGAACGAGTCGCCGACACGTATGCCCGAGACTACTACGCCAAGAGCCCGAAGGAGGATCCGACCGGTCCCAACCAGACCATAAAGTCGCGATTCGAGTACACGTTCAACGCGCCGCGCGCGGGCAATTACGCGTTGACCGTGCGAGCCGTGACGAATAACTATCGCCAGCATCTAAATTTTGCGGTAAACGAAGACGCTTCCGAAAACGTCCTGGAGTTGCCTTTCACCCTCGGATCCTGGCAGGTTTCGGAGGCGGTCGAAGTCCAACTCAAGGCCGGTGAAAACACATTGCGTTTCTGGCGCGACCGACCGCCACAATACGGGATCGCCATCAAAGACTTCACGCTGACGCCGGTGAAGTAAGGCAGGCAGTAGGTATTTTGCCGTAAGTCACCATTCGCTTCGCGACAGGTGGCTCTTTCCGAATGAAAAAAGGACACGAAGTTCGATACCCCCAAGTGCTGAGTCCTGGTTTTCTTTATCAGGAAAAAGTCGATTTTGGAAACACTTAGGCAACAACTCGGGAGAAGACTTTTTAGATCAAGAACTTTTTTATTGATTGCGGCTGGTGGCACTGACCAATGCGGAATTCAAAAAGTTGGCTTTTCCACGCCATGAGAAAATAAATCAAGAAAAAGCGAAAAAAATCAAAAGAATGTTGCCCCCGTTTTGTTTGCGCCTCGATTTTTGCAAGAGAATGTCCGGAGACCTGCCAGATTGGGTTGGGTTGCGGGATTGCTGTCGTGACCTCAGTCAAAAAGTCGATTCGCGTCGACCTAACCTTCGATTCAAAACGGCAAATGGAATCGCCCGCCAATTTCAATTCGGTGTTGAGCCGTCTGGGCTTTGATTACATCCATGGGATTTGCCAAACATGCCCAGCAGCAATTGGTGCAAGGGTGCGGCTGATCGTAGGATACTTGGGCTATGGCGGTCGGGATCGCCGAGATTTTAGGCCTGCGACCGTCGCTGGCGTCTAAGCATGAAGTCCGTGCCCTTGGTCTTGCTCTGATTAATTTTGTTAGTGACCAACGCATCAACCCCAGCATAGGATTCGTCCCGCAGTGCTGTTCTTCCGCCTAATGAAGTTCAAAATCTGTTGACCAGTTATTGTCTCGATTGCCACGGCGCAGCGTCTCCAGCAGGTCAGCTCGATTTAGCCAACCTGTTCACTTCAAAGCGATTCGACGACAGGCATGTATTCGAGAACTTAATTGACTAAGACGACGGCGACTCGATGGGAATAGATACGATGCATTCTAGCCACAACTCATTGAACAGATTTCGAGCCAGGACATTAAGATTATCGAGCATTGACGCGGTTCCGAGTCCAAGAAACCGCCTCACCTATGTCCGAGTTGATAACTTGGTCCAAGCCGAGTTTTCCGCTGGCTCACCCCAGCGGGTCTTGGCATTTCTACGCGGAAATTCGGGGCCCCTTTCGCTTTAACGAACTTCGATTGCGTCCAAACCACGGGGCGTGCTCGACACCAAACGGTCCCAAAAAGTCTCGAATCGGGGCCAAAGGCTCGAAACCATGGGACGCACCCCAACCCGTCCTGTACTCAGAAACCCTGCAAAACACAGCACATTCGCGAATTCGTATCGCCGCCAGGTTTTCGCGGAAATGCCAGTAGACGGAGTCGACAACAAATTACGTCCCCAGGACTCGCTGCTCGGATTGATCGCCGCCATTGCAAGTTGAGATACCGAGCGGCTTATCCGAAAATTAGGCTCTTCCGTGAATTTAGTGGTAAAAAGAATTAACCACGAAAAACACGAAAAGCACAAAAAGTACGAACGACGGATTCGGGCGGGCGTCAGAGACTGGTTGCAGAGAATCATCAGCAAGATTGAATTCGGCACGACACTCACTTTCGCGAGGGTCACGCACAGTAGATCTGGATGTTTCATCAATCGTAGCCGGTTTACTAGATCAACCTGAAGATCGTCCCCAGCCAACCACTAAAATTCCTGGATTACCAAAATATGGTAGTTCACCAGGTCCGAATATCCTTCGAATCGACTCCAGTTGAAATATTCGTTAGGCGTTCCAGTATTCCGACACACTTTTGCGCTTATGTGTGAATCAAACCCAAAACTTCTTGTTGATAGGTTGGCAAATTCCGAGGGGGGAAAAGGGGGAGGGGAAAAAAGGGGTCAGGACTCATCGTTTTCTTCGTCGTCAACGTGAACACGGGGTCGGCCGCGCGGACGAAGGGATGATTCCAGGTTCAACCTTTTTGCCGTTGATTCTACCCATTGGATCTCGCCAAAGGGGCTGCCACGTTGGGTCGACCTGCGAAGGGCTGACAATTCAGCCTCGGACAACGACTGATTGACCCGTTTAACCCAACCAGGCAGTCGTGAAATCGGCCATGGGGCAAGCAACTTCGGTTCCGGCTCTGGTCGCTGATGCCAACGATACAACGATCCCCAACGCCAGTCTTCTGCCCGCTTGGTCAGTCCTGCACGAAGCGCATTGCGT
>JBGSMY010000067.1:0-4178 GCA_041739975.1 Pirellulaceae bacterium | reverse complement strand
TCGCGTTTGCCGGGATGGAATTGGCGCTGGTTTGTCGTGACCAAACGAGCCGGACCGACGCGTTTGCCATGTTGCTGACTACCGGAGCATGCAGGGGATTCAATAATATCGCCATGGGCTTTGGCCTGGGGCTGGCGATGGCGTGGTGCCTGCGTTTTGGGGTGTTTCAAGTTGAAGAACAGCCACCAGAGGCCTGAGCATTCATGAAATGTTGGTCCAAACACCGTCCGGCAGCGGACGGCAACCGGGTCGTGCCGTTTGTAACTTCGGAGCGATTTTCGATTTGTAAAAATCCTGGAATTGGTTACCATACTCCTCACGCTCAGAACCTGGAACCTTGTGGGACAGATGGCAGCGTCGGTAGCATGTTTCAGGAGTTCAGATAGGTAATGGGTGTTTTGCTTCAAGTTCGCGGTGCCGAAAAAAGTTATGGCGAGCAAAAATTGCTCGATGATGCCAACGTCTCGCTCATCGATAATATCAAAGTCGGTTTCGTGGGTCGCAACGGAGCCGGCAAGTCGACTCTGCTGCGCGTTTTATTGGGAGAAGAAGAGCTAGAAAAGGGGGAAATTACACGCAGCACTCAATTGCGCATGGGCTACCTGCAACAGCATGACACGTTTCTTCCCGAAGAATCGGCTCTTGATTTCCTGATCCGCGACGGCGGGCAACCCGATTGGAAATGCGGAGAAGTCGCCGGTGAGTTCGAACTCAAAGGTTCGTACCTCAACGGTCCCATTTCCGCGCTCTCAGGTGGCTGGCAAACGCGAGTAAAGCTCACGTCGCTGCTGCTTAAAGACCCAAACCTGCTGGTACTCGACGAGCCAACCAACTTTCTCGATATTCGCACACAAATTCTACTGGAACACTTTTTGCGAAACTTTGACCAAGCCGCGCTCATCGTGTCACACGATCGCTCTTTTCTCCAAGCCACTTGCGATCATACGCTCGATCTCTCACGCGGCAAACTGACAATGTATCCGGGTAAGATCGACGCTTACCTAAAATTTGCCGCCGAGCAACGCGAACACACCGAGCGTTCCAACGCAGCGATCATTGCCAAGCAAAAGCATTTACAGAACTTCATTGACAAAAATCGCGCCCGCGCGAGCACCGCCACGTTGGCTCGCTCCAAAGGCAAACAACTCGAACGCCTGCAAACGATTGACATTGAAGCTAACCTGCCGACCGCTGCAATTCGAGCTCCGGTAGTTCAGCCGCGCAAGGGACCAGCCGTGCGAATGATCGATCTTTCGATTGGTTATCCAGAAAAAACAGTTGCCACAGGAATCGCGTTAGAAATTGAACATGGTCAACGTGTCGCCATAGTCGGCGATAACGGTCAGGGCAAAACGACGTTGCTCCGCACGTTAGTTGGTTCGCTAGAATCAATCCAGGGCAGTGTGAAATGGGGGCACCATTGCGAAATCGGCGTCTACGCACAACACGTTTACAGCGCGTTGGAGCCGAAACAAACGGTGCTCGAGTATCTCGAAGTCAAAGCCATACCTGGTACGACCAATCAGCAAATCCTGACCGTCGCCGGTTCAATGCTCTTCCGCGGAGATCATGTGCGCAAAAAGGTCCAAGTCCTCTCGGGCGGTGAACGAGCGCGACTTTGTATGGCCGGACTACTGCTCGGCACCTATAACGTTTTGGTGCTCGACGAACCTGGCAACCACTTAGATGTCGAAACCGTCGAGTCGCTGGCTCAAGCGCTGAACGATTACAAAGGGACAGTCATATTTACGAGCCATGATCGTCACTTCATGAGCCTCATCGCTACCGACATCATCGAAGTCCGCGATGGTTCGGCCCGCGCATATGAAGGAGGTTACGAAGGCTATCTGTACTATATTAACCGCGAGATCGAAGAAGGCGAACGAGCACGCACTCCCACTAAGCGATCGGCAACTCCGACGACAGCTTCTGGCGCCGCAGCTGCGCGTCCTCTCGACGCCAAAGCTGCCGAGAAAGAAATGAAATTACTCAGCAAAAAGATTAGGACGCTCGATCAACAGCGAACCGAGTTAAATGACCAAATGGTTCAGACCAGCGACGCCAAAGAAGCGGAACAATTGAACCGTGAAATTCAATCGTTAGAAATGGAAATTGGGGTGGCCGAAGAACGCTGGCTTGAATTGAATGCGATGGAGTTTTAGGGTGGCCACAAGGCTCCAGCCTTGTGCCACACTCCAGCTTTGTGCCACGCCGGTGGCCACAAGGCTCCGGCCTTGTGCTACTAAGTCAGGTGGCCACAAGGCTCCAGCCTTGTGCCACGTGAGGCTCCAGCCTTGTGCCAAGTGCAGGGTGGGCACAAGGCTGGAGCCTTGTGCCACGTACCCGCCACTGCCAATTCACTGGCAGGACGGCAAGCTTGACAACTACAACGGTTCAAGCGAGTGACATCAGACCAAGTAGTTGTCATTGACAACTATTTGACAAGTGTTACAATTAAGTGGTTATTCCGCAATTGGTGGCACAGGATGCGATTCCCAACCGGTGCCTTTAGCGTATTTATCAATCAATTCTGGTTGGCAATTTCAACAGCAAACGAGTTCCCATGACTACCCGCCCATCGATTTGTTTGTTTTGGTTTCGAATAGCAATCGCACTGTCCTGTGTAGCACATCTTAATTTGTTCGCAGTCGCTCAAGAACAGATCGCGTTTCCCGTCGCCACGCCTGAAAGCCAATGGGTTGCCAGCGCGGCGGTGCGTCAGGTGGCCGATGAGGTCCAAGAATACGTCACCAAAGGAACCGTCATCGGTGGCGAGCTGGTCATTATCAAAAACCGCAAGACAATTCTGCACGAGGTCTACGGTGATCGCGATCGCGAGAACAAACAGCCAATGGAGCGAAACTCTATTTTCAATATCCGCTCAATGACTAAACCACTCACGGGCGTCGCTGTGCAGATGCTGGCCGATGAAGGAAAACTGCGACTCGATGACACCGTCGCCAAGTACTTGCCGGGATTCGACAACGACAAATCAAAAGCGATCACCATTGAACAATTACTACAACACCGCAGTGGATTGCCTCTGACGATCCTGTCCACAAGGATGGATGAGTTCCTCAACTTGCAAGACCAAGCAAACGCAGTTGGCGAAAAAGGTCCAGATTTCACTCCGGGGGAAAAATTCTGGTATTCTGACGCGGGCAGCGACGCGGCGGCGGCCATCGTTGAAAAAATCAGCGGCATGACCATCGATCGATTCATTGCCGAGCGAATCCTGAAACCACTGCAGATGAACGATTCGTTCTTTCTTTCCAGTGCCGACCCGACCAGCATCGAAGACCCGCGAAAAAATCGCATTTGCAGTCTGTACTTCGGTGCTCCCGGTTCATGGATACGGCTCTGGACTCCCAGTGGCAAACCTTTTTATCCGTTTTCTTGGGGTTCGCAATCTCTCTACAGCACCCCTAAGGATTATGCCCGCTTTCTCGCTTTTTGGATGGACGGTGGAATCGTCGGTGACAAACGATTGCTCTCCAACATATCGATGGACCGAATCTTGACTCCCCTGTCGCCGATGACGCAACTGGGTGGCGACAAGCCATACCCATGCGGCTTTTTTGGAATGCGGCCGCACTATGGTCAAATGTCGATGCTCTATGCACCCGGAGAAAATCCGGTGAAATCGGATGTGGTTGCCTTTGGTCACGATGGTTCGGATGGCACGGGAGCTTGGGCTTTTCCAGCCGAGGATTTGATTGTTTGTTACTTTACGCAATCGCGGGGCCAAGCCAGCCCGATCCGGATCACGACAACGATTCAGGATGCACTACTTCATCGCAATGTTGATACTGTAATTCCGGACGAGATGAAACCGCTGATTGGTACCTATTACGCCACGTTTGGACCTTTTAAGGCCGCACCGTTCCGAGTCGTATACCGCTGCGGTAAACTGGCTTTAGATATTCCTAATGAATTGGTGTATGAACTGATTGAGCCTGATGCCGAAGGCCGCTGGGCACTTGCCGCTAACAAAACGAATGCGTTAACTTTTAAGAGAGACAATGACGGCAAGGTATTGTCGATGACTCTTCACAAGCCCAAATCGTCAATCGAAATGCCGCGGGAATAAGGAATGAGAAATTAGGCTTGGGCCACGGACGTGGCCACAAGGCTCCAGCCTTGTGCTAGGTCAGGTGGCCACAAGGCTCCAGCCTTGT
>JBGSMY010000065.1:0-19670 GCA_041739975.1 Pirellulaceae bacterium | reverse complement strand
CGGACGGCTACGGTACAGCGGACGGCTACGGTACTGCGGACGGCTACGGCAGAACTGAATACAAAACTAGAGCTTTGAAATAGTTTGCTAGTCGTTTAGCGAATGATGCTATCGAGCAATTCCACCACACGATTGGTATCTGATTCGTACAACAGCAACGAATCTTCAACCGCAACGGCCGCGGTGCCGCTGCTAGAGACGATGGCCCGAATCACAAACTCTCCGCCGGCATTGCCAACAACCTGAAAAGGTATTTCGGCTCGTTTGCCGGGCTCAATTACTGGAATTTGTAACACCAGACTATCTTGAGTGGCTCGCGGCGTCTGTTCGCCTTCGATTCGCGATCCGAGCCAACCCTCGGGCAACTCCACTTGCACATTGACATCTCGTGCAGTGGTGGTTCCATAATTTTCGATAAACAAATGGTAGGTGACGGGCGAATTGATAGGAGCTGGATCAGTTAATGAACGCAACTGCAAACTCAAATCAACACGACTCGAGATTTGCGTTTGTAAACGAACGTCTTTCGCTTCTGTTTCGGCGCTATCAATTTGAATCGTGCAGTTGGCCGCGCCTTCTTGTTTTGCCGTACTGATCCATTGGATGACCAAATCGGCACCTGCTTCCATGCGATCGATATTCCAAGTCAGCTGGTTAGACTTCGCGTCATACTTCGCTTCGCGACTGATCGTGTTTACCGCCATGATGGTGGGTAGATTCAAATTGATTTCAACATGATTCACGGCAACCTTGCCGGGATTGGAAACTTTGATCGAGTACAAACTTTCGCGGTTCACAAAACCGACATTGGGGCCGGATGCAGCGATTTCAATTTCTGGTCGCAGTATGTTTAGCGCTAATTTTTCTTCGGCCGGCTCGCAGGCATCCGCAGTGGCAAATACCTGGATCTCTTGTTCGCCGTCAATGACACACTTGGCTTTGATCGCAATGGTCTGCGATTGACCCACATTTAGCTCGGCAATAGTAATCGGTTGTTTTAACGTTCCCAAAACTTCCAAACCGGCTGGCAACTGGATATCCAAATTGACATTTTTAGCACGTCCATCACCCGTATTGGTGATAATGATCTCATGGGTCGTAATTTCTCCCAATACACCTTGTTTGACTCCGTTGACTTGCACAGCCAAAACCGGTTGTTGAACCCTGAACTCCAGTCGTTCGCGATTGACAATGTGAAGTTCCGTTTGAATGTTGACCGGCTGCTTGTCAGTCGGAATGACCTCCAACTTGATCTCGCTGATTGCCTGTGCTGCAATACTTTCAATAACAAACGTCAACCGATTTTCATTTGTTTCAATGGGAAACGGTGATGCGTTGCTGAATTTGACGTGTGTTGGTAATTCCACGGTAATCTTTACGTCTTCGACTGCTCGGGCCGCATGATTCTTGGCCACTAGTTTAATCTCAGCAATTTCCTGCAAGTTCACCGCGTTGGGATAAACAACTTGCAAATTGACTTGTCCCTCAATCGATTGTGAATTCGGTTTCGTCGGCGGAACGTCCGTGTCTAATTGAGTCAGACTAGCCGGCGGAAGCGGCCGCGCAGTCTTTGCGCTTGGTGGGTCGAAATGGGTGCCCGCCTTAACGTCTGCGCTCAATGAACTGGCGGGAGTCAATATACGGGGCGCTAACATGCTGGGGTTGACCGCAACCGGTTTGATCGGAGCCCCCAACTTTTCACCAACCACTTCGTCGGGTGACACGAGTACTGATTGTGAAGCACCATTTTTCGACGAACTCGACTTCAGGTCTTGGCCCGCCGCTGAAAACACTGACCAACCGCTGATGGCGGCAAACATGGCGACGGTAAACAGAATGGATTTAATACTTCGCATAATTAACCACGAGTGTGCTGAAAAGGTTGGAGTTGGTGTACGACTTGAGAAAGCCCACATCCCTTTCATCTTTTCGTCACTCGAAATTGCAAAGGTTAGCCTTCTCGGGCAGGACAAAGTCGGATTCGTGAGAATTTATTTTCTCGTCAAGTGTCGTTACAAAACAAGGCAAACTGCGGGGTTTAGGTTCTTTAAAAACCTCTGCGATGTGAGCACGAACTGCATCTTTTCCGCACAGCGAAGATTGAGTTAGTTTGCCGAAACGAATGTTGAACAACCTTATCAAACGCCTCCCCAAAACTCGGCCCTTGCCCTAACAATTGCCGTTAACTTTCGAACAGCAATTGCTTCGTTCGCCAATGGCCGATCGGCAAACGTAGCAAAGCCACAGTCAGGGGTTAACATCACCCGGTGCTCGCCAAAAACACGACAAGCTTTTTCAATTCGGCTAGCAATCTCGGTGATAGGTTCGACATGATCCAGTTTTTGATTGATGACACCGACTCCGATGCGACGATCGCTGGGCAATTCTAATAGACAGTCCCATTCGCCAGCGCGGGGTGTGCACATTTCTAACCAATAGTTGCCCAGCGGCAATCGAGCCAATGTCTCGACGAGTTGTTGATAATTCCCACTCAGCGCGACCGATTCGTCGCGCGACCAGTTGCCGCGACACAGATGCACTCCAACCCTTGCTTGAGGCAGGCCGCGCATCAATGAATCATACAAGTGTTCCACAAAGGCCAATTCTTGTGGAATAGGGAGTTTCTCGCCCAACGCACCGCACATAAAGGATCGCTGATGCGAGTGTCGTCCCATCACAATTTCGGTCAATACCGGTTCATCAAATTGCACTAGGGCTACACCCGCCCGCAACAAATCGATCAGTTCTTCGCGCAGAACCTGAACCACATCATCGGCCAACGACTCGCGGTCGGAGTAATAGCGGTCCGATATGCACTCCATCCACATCGTCCGCGATAGCAAATAGGGACCAGGTAAAGACACCTTGATTGGTCGTGATGTCCATTGTCTGGCAAATTCGAATTCGTGCAGTGCCAGGGTATCGCGGCGACTGATGCGACCAAAAACGGCCGGATGTCGCACTTGATCGGCAGGCACATCCAGTGAGTCCAATGAACGACGAAAGTCATCGGGATGATCAACATAAGGCAACAGGTCTGTTAAAGGAATCAGCTGACAATTGGCCAAACGTTTGCCGACAAAACTAGCGTAGTTGTCGCGACGCTGTTCGCCGTCTGTGACCACATCGACGCTCGCTTGTTCTTGGCTTTGAATCGCCAGCCGTACGGCACTGTCGGCTAGAGATTGAAATTCACCCTCTGAAATGGCCCCACTCAAATGCGATTGGATCGCCGGCAACAGCCAAACCGGTCGGGGCCAACTTCCAATCCCCATGATCGGTAACGGAGGCAGAACAAGTTCCGCTAGATCTGAAAGTTCTAGCGAACGATCTGTGGGCATTGGCAACGAGCTTAAACTCGCCTTATCGAGGCTGGCCCTGACGTTGGAATTTCTGTCGTTTGATAAGCGAGCCTCATCGTTCAAGAATTCCGGCGGTTCAGGTTGTATGGCGACTTGGGGTTTTTCACCGGTCGATGGTGCAAGTGGCGGCGTCCATAGGCCTTTGCAGACCAAAAACTTAGACTCCGGCCGACCCAGATCGGCGTGGACCAAATCGTTGCCTGTCATGCGACACCAAGCGGGCAAGTCTTCGCGCACTGAACTTTCTCGCGAGCGAATTTCTAGCAAGGCCCCTGCGGGTAGCGGATCAATGTGTTTACGAATCAGCAAAAGTAGTCCGTTTCCGCAATCCAACTCGCCACCATCAAAGGCCGCGGCAATAGACCAGCTATTTTGCGATGATTGATCCTCAGAGTCTGAAGACGGTTTCATAAACGAATCGACCTCGTGGACAGTCAGACTGCTGAACGGAACGTTGTCGGCAATTGACCGCACGAATGATTTCGCTCCGCGTTTCTGGAATTGATATCAAAACGAAACACACGGCGCGCCATCACTGAGAAACTCGACCAATTTGGCGCCCCCGACAATGGTTGTACCCGGGATGAGATTTGTCTCCGATAATCCGCGTTTTTTAAAGCAAGGCGAACAGACATAGATTTTCCCACCAGCGGCGAGAAAATTGGTCATCAGCTCTTTTAGCGGTGCAAAACCAGCTTCGTGAATATCATCGGCATAACCATGTTCGGCCAGCCGTACTCCCTCGGTGCTTAAAAACACGAGGGTGTCTTTGTCGCTGCCTAGGGCTGCGTTGGCGACCACAAACCCGACGGTTGCGCGATCGCAGTCGTCTTTGGAACGTGTCAGGTTGACGCAAAATTTACCGGGCATTTCATTAGCCTTTCTTTTGAATCCAATAATTGGGATGTTGTTGATGGAGCAACGTGTTACCCGTCATTCCACACCACGCGGGAATGTCTTCTATGGCGCCACCGTCGTCAGCACGCAGTTGAAAAACCTCGCTGGGCCCTAAGTTTTGAAAACGAACCTTTAATTGCAGAATCAACTCGCCACAGCCCATTTCACCGGCATCCCAGTAAACTTGGGGGGCCGAGAGCGAATTTGGTGTTTGCATTCGCGTTCGATTGGACATTTATTTCTCTTTTATATCGGGCGCGATTAAGGCTTGACAATCGTGGTTATCTCGGACGATCCGACCACGGTATTCTAGCGAATTGTTTGGCTTCCATTGCGGGTCAGCGCGGCAAGGTTGGACGAAAAGACCAATTCACTAGCGGTAAGTTTACAGATTTTCAGAGATCCATTCTTCAACCGAATCCGCTTCGATCCAAGTTGGACTTTTTTTCGGTTTGAGCCGTTTCAAAACCAAGTTCAGTCGTTTACTAACCATAGAACTTGTAATCAATTCTTGTTCGTTAAATCCTAATTGTTGCAGCAGCACGAACATTTGCTCCGGGATCGCCAATCGCACCGTCGGATCACCGACCGATAGAAAATAACCGAAACGTGTTGGACCGGGCAAATTGCGTCCGAATTTTTCTAACTCAAGGTCGCGACTCCAAAGGGGATGACGCTCTACGGCAATCATGGCAAACGAACATTTAGCTTCGATCGGTGGCATTGAATCGGTCGCGGTTAACATGCCGCTTAAGGTCAACCAGACATGCCCGGGGTGTCGAGCAGCGAGTTGTGCGATTTGACTCGCGGTTTGCCGTTCCGATAGAATCCGATACCCAATTTGTTTTTCATCTAAATGTTCTTGAATGCTTTCGAAGGTAGCGGGAAAGTGTGCAACCACCAGCGACAATGAGCTACACTGTCGACTGTTTGCGATGGCTCGTTCCAACTCAAGCAATAAACGGTCGCGAGTCAGCGCATAACAATCGGGATATCGATCGAAACGAGCTTGAACCGCTTTAGTCTGCAACCATTGCCACACGAGAACTCAATTCCTAATTATCGCCACAACGTATTGGCAGGGCTCGACCGCGTGGTCGCGCCGCTGGATTGCCAAGGATCGTTTTTCTGTTCAGTTGTCTTGTTTGGCACTTCGGATCCGAGAGTCGTTTTCATCGTCGTTAAACTGGGTTCCGACCATTGTCGCCATAACTCAACATCATAACCGGCAATCGAGCCCGGCAGGTATCCAATTTTCGATGATGCAAGACGATTAATCGTTTGGGCATCCGTAACACGGCCGACTGCCGCGGAATTGGCCGGGGGGCGGTGTTGCGCCACGCTTTGAGCCTGACTATGATACCAACTTGCCGCGCCGGATTGCTCGAGCGAATTGTGGGCCGGATTAGGCTCGCTTGTAGCGGACACAAGTGTTGCGGCGGGTATCGATTGCGGTGCAACCGAATTGTTGGTACTCGGGTCAAGCGCGATCGCGTCCCGTTTATTGGCGGCTATTATCGGACAGCCTTGTTTTACCCAGCCCAACCACTGCACTTGTAATTCCGACAAATCTTGGATGCCATAAAACTCTTGTGTGGCACGATCCCAAGCGGCCAATTCTTGCCCAGGCCGTTCTGCAGCCAAACCCGCTTCGACATATTTGATAAATTGTCGACGATCGCCATTGAGCATTAAAAACCGCGCCAGGGAATAGCCTTGAGCATAAAGGGGCAGAATATCATGGGGATAATCGCGCATCAGAAACATGCGATTAAACGGGATTCCCCGCGAGGGTTTAGCGGACAAAAACTCAATTAACATTTGCTGGTTTTTCGTTCGTTCCGATTCGTGTTCCACCGTCGTACATGCGCCTTCGTCGGCCCAACGGGGCAGGGGACGGCCAAAATGGGTGGCAAATATGGTGTGCGTCACTTCATGCGGTAAAACCGAATCCAAAATCCGTTCGGGTGGACCATAAATTTTCATATTCCATTCGACGGGCTCACTGCGAACGCCGTTGCTGACAAAAGCAAAACTGGTTTCACCTCCCGCATGGGGGCCAAACGTCACATGAATCGGACAACGCTGTTGCCAGTCGGGCAGTTCGTAACCCAACCATTCCACGGCTAATTCTTGTCGATACGACTCCGCCAATTGAGCCACTTGTTGTGCAATCCGCGGGTCGGGCGCATAGATTTCAAAGTTTTCCGTGATCAGCGGGCTATTTGCATTGGTCGCAACACGCGGTGCCATGCGGCGCTGAATCGGTTGAGCAACCAAGAGGTCGGTTTCTAACTCTGCAAAACCTGCGAGAAGGGAACTCACTACGAGAATAATGAACAACAATCGAGCAATACGATTCCGTTGCCAACCAAAAAAGCGCAAGCGATTCGAAGGTGAGCGAAATATTATATCAAAGGCCCAATGACCCCAACCGTGCCGAGCATCCATGCTTCGACTCCTTCATTATCTGAGCTTTGTTCATCGCAGTCGGAGACGCTCCATCCATGCAGCGTCTCCCAGCCATACGCTATTCGAACGCGGTGCGTTCATTGGTGCGGGCTGGGAATAATCCTTTTGCGCCATTTAACCTAATCCAAGCCCGTCGATTTTGAATAGAGCAGTTTTGGGATGTGCTGCTATCCGCCAAAAAAGCGATTGGCACATCTCCGACAGTTGCTAGCAAAGCGTGGAAACTTTTGTAGTGATTGGGCGACGTTATTGATGGCGGCGAGGGTTAGTTGAGGGGGTTGGTTGAGGGGGTTAGTTGAGGGGGTTGGTTGGCAAGTCGGGCGTCGAGGATTGGAAGGTAGTTGGATGGGTGGATTTTTGGATTGGCCTCGTCCGCTGATCGATTGACGACAATAAATGGACGAATTGGTTCAGCGTCGACGGACAGCCGTTTCGCGGACGATGATTTCGACTGGAAATTTGGGAATTATTGTTGAATGATCGTTGGTCAATTGGTTAAGTATCATCTGAGCCGCGGCAGCTCCCATCTCCGAGCCGGGCTGAGCGACGGTAGTAAGTGGTGGCGTTTGGAATGCTGCGGCGGGTTGGTTGTCGAAACCGATAATTGAAATGTCTTCGGGCACGCGAATTCCGCGGCGATACAACGCGAGTCTAGCGCCACACGCCATGCCGTCGTTTGCCGCAAAGATTGCAGAAAATAGGACTTGGCGAGCTAACAGCGATTCGATCGCCAGCACGCCTGATTGGCTACTAAAATCTCCGTCGGCGATCAAACGTGGGTTGAATTTGATACCAGCCTCTTGAAGGGCTTGTTTGTATCCAGCCAACCGATCCTTGGCATCCTGTTGACTATTGATTCCGGTGATGTGTGCCACATCGCGATGGCCGAGTTCAATCAGAAATTTGGTTGCACGGTATCCGGCTTCGACGTTGTCCAAATAGATACAACGATCTTCCCAGTCAATCAACGATCGCGCCACCAAGACAACTGGTTTGCTGCCGCCCAAGTCTTGAAGTTGTTTTTTGGACAGTGTACCACCGATTAAAATCAAGCCGTCGACTTGGCGGCTGAGCAAAGTGCGGACGGCAGCAGATTCGAGTGCTGGATCCCAGCGACCGTCAACGACCAAGGGAAAGTAGTTTGTCCCTGAAAAGGCCGAGATTACTCCCTGAATGACGGAGTCATAAAACGGGCTACCGATATTTTGGGTAACAACTCCGATTGTCATTGACTGCCCGCCGGCCAAGCTACGGGCAAAGACGTTGGGCTGAAAATCTAATTGTTCCATCGCCTTCAATACGGCCGTTTTCTTGGTCTCATTGACTGGGGTCGTGTTGTTAAGGACCCGCGAGACGGTACTCTTTGAGACTTTGGCTTTTTCAGCGATATCCTGAATGGTGATTTTCTTTTCCATAATCAAGCGTGAATGCCAAACGATTAATAATCATTGAATCTATCAGTTTGCCGAGGAATTGTACTTCATGAAACCGGTCTTATGTTTAGGGCACATCGGCCTAGTCTTGTCGAAAATGGTTGGATAGAGGAAGCGATGATCGATTCTATAAAGTGGGTTTGTCCAGGAATTTTAGTGGCTGGCCGGGAACGATCTTCGGGTTTATCTAGTCGATTGGCTACGATTGATAAAGCTTCCCGATCTACACTGTGTGACCCACGCGAAAGTGCGTGTCTAGTCGAATTCAAACTTGCCGATAATTCCCGGCAACCAGTCTGACGCCCGCCCGAATCTGTCGTTGGTACTTTTCGTGTTTTTCGTGGTTAAATCTCTTTTACCACTAAATTCCCGGAAGAGCGATAAAGTGAATGGTATTGCGCGGCGACCAACCAGCAAACATCAGCGTTTCGCGGAAAAATGGACATGAATCGCGGTGGAACGAGTTAAGCCAATGTTCTTCGCCGGCGGATTTACGGGCTACTGAGCACGGGAGATCGGCTCGCCAAATCGTCGGCCGACGCAAAATCCAAGCCGCCACGCTTAACTCTTAATGTCGGCGAACTGGCCGTTAGCTGAACCGGACCGCCAGTCGCACTTGCGGTACTGAAAACGGTTTCACGTTTTTGTCAATTAAGGTGTTGACAAACCACCAAAACAGGGCGACAATGGGAATTTCATGAAACCGGTCTCATAATTTTTCAGGGAACAATTAACATGAAACGAACTAGGTTTTCGGGGTTTACTCTGATCGAGTTGCTCGTGGTGATCGCAATTATCGGGGTGCTGGTCGGAATGCTTCTGCCCGCCGTCCAAAGCGTGCGCGAAGCGGCCCGCCGCACCAATTGCCTCAATAACCTCCGCCAACTGGGCTTGGCAGCCATGAATTACGAATCCGCACTCAAAAACTTTCCTACCGCCGGCGGTCAAGCAAATGCCTTTTGGGATACAAGCGAGGAACTCCGCCCACGTTTCGGTACCGAAAACCTCGGCTGGGCCTTTCAGATCCTACCCTACATCGAACAAACCAATTTGCGCGACCTCCGCGAAACCAACGGATACCTCGGCGGAACCACACCACTCATTCAACAAACACTTCCCATGCTAACCTGTCCCTCGCGAAGCCTTCGGTTCGTAAACATGGGGACTTTCAACGTTTCGCTCGGCGATTACGCCGGTGTTATGGGCGATTGGGAACCCTCCGGTTGGGGCTTCGGCTGGGAGCACTACACCGACCCCAATCCCAACGAAGAACGCTTGGTCTGGACTGGCATTCTCAAAAAAGCCTATCACCACAATGTCAACGGGCCAACGACATTTAAATTTGGGCGCGTTGGTTTTCGCGATGTGGCCGACGGGGCCTCAAATACAATCTTGCTGGCCGAAAAAAGCGTTAATGCCAACAACTACATCCTTAATACCAGCGACGGCTGGCCTTGGTGGGAGGCTTGGGGACAATTCCATGGCGCCGATTGGCCAACCATGCGGATCTTTAGCGCAAATGTTCCACCCCTGCGCGACACCCAAGATCGCCCGGGTTGGATGTATGCCAACGCGGTGCAAACCCAAGAATTCGGTTTCGGTTCAGCCCACAGCGCCGTATTTAACGCCGTCTTTGGCGACGGCTCGACCAAAAGCCTAGCGATGACTGCTGATATTGTCGTCCTAGACTATTTGGGCAAACGCAACGACGGTCAAGTTGTCGATTCAAGCGTTTATCAATGATCCAAACCTAATCGCCTCAAGCTGAGCGAATCCACAATTCGCTCAGCTTGTTTCGTTTTCTGGAGTATCACGCATGTTCAAACTCTCTCTGCGATCCGTTTGGATCTGCTTGCTATTGTTAGTTGTCAGCGGTTGCAAGCCCTCGGCCCGTTCTTCGGATGAAGTTTTACGAGAGGCCAACAAAACAAATATCCAACGGCTTTCAAATCTCTACGCCCGCTTTCAATTTCAAAATGGCGGCAAAGGTCCGCGTGATCAAGCGGAATTGACTTCATTCATCACTAAACTTGACGCGGGTTTCTTAAAAAATATCGGCGTGGATGCGGCCGATATCGAAAGCCTGTTCACTAGTGAACGCGATGCTCAACCATTTGAAGTCATCTATAAGGTCGTCGGCAGCAGTCGCGGTTCCGATCGCGCGATCGTTTTTGAGAAAACTGGATTGGACGGCAAACGTCAAGTTGGTTTTACGTCGTTTGCGGTCCGCGAGTTTACCGACTCAACGGAAATCGAGTCGCTCAAAAAAGGCGAATCATCTACGCAATATGCCCGCCCTAGTGGATCGACCGTTCCACCTCGGAATTAGCCTTAAAACGTTGTCGCTTTACGATTGGCCTCTTTCGCCGCTGACTAAGTCGTACCAAAGTCTTATATTTTATGCCTCAACTTAGCGACGCCAAAAATTCGACCGCGCCCCCAATTACCCAAGTCGATCTTGGCACCGCAAATTCTTTGCGCTGGACAGAAAAAGTCGCCTATGGACTGGGCGACACGGCGTCTAATTTCTACTGGAAATTCTTTGAATACTTTTTGTTGTACTTCTACACCGATGTATTTGGAATCTCGTCGCGAGCAGCAGGAAACATGCTGCTAATCACCAAGATTTGGGACGCCATCAACGACCCAGTCTTTGGATATTTGGCAGATCGCACGAAATCATCTTGGGGAAGATTTCGGCCTTATATTTTTTGGGGTTCCGTGCCGCTTGCGATTACTGCGATGTGCACGTTTTTTGTTCCCGATCTTTCTCTCAGCGGCAAATTAGTCTACGCATATATTACCTACACCTTAGTCATGATGGCTTATACCGCTGTCAATATTCCCTACGGCGCTTTGATGGGCGTAATTACGCCGAACTCACTCGAACGGACTAGTGTCTCCACATATCGATTCGTTCTCGCCTTTACTGGCGGCATATTAATTCAAACGCTAACCCTGCCATTGGTTCGTTGGTTCGGCTATACGGGAATGGTCAACGCGACTGGTGAGCCGATCGTCAATCAAGCCGCCGGATTCTTTTGGACCATGGCAGTTTTTGCGATTGCTTCGGTTGCCTTGTTTTTAATAACCTTCGCTACCTGTCGCGAACGCGTTCAGCCGATAGCTCAATCGCCAACGTCGTTTCGCGAAGATTTTCGATTTCTGATCACCAGCATTAAATTGCACCAGATCGCACTACTGGGGGTACTGTTTCTAATCGCTTTGTCGACCGGATTCAGCCCACGCGTTTGGCCTTGGTTGTTATTGACCTATGGATTGCTTTCGGCTTTGTCATTTCTGATTGCCTTTATCAATGGTTCTCGTGCACAACCTCAAGATGATTTAGCGTCAACCTTGGAATTGGACTTTAACGATTTGTCGCGAAATGTACCGTGGCTGGTTTTGTTCGGATTCGGGCTCTTTCAATTGATGGCCGCTTTTGTACGGGGTGGCGCTTTGTTGTACTATTTCACCTATTATATCGGCGACAAATCTTATGTTTCGTTATTTCTAGTTACCGGCAGTGTGGCTGCTATCTCGGGAATGATGTTGACCCGACCACTGACAAATTGGTTGGGAAAAAAACACTTGATGATTTTCATGAATGTGATCACCGCTGTTTGCACGGCGCTGTTCTTTTTCGTTAGTCCTCAACAAATCTATTTATTATTTGTATTACAGGCATTGGGTTCGTTTTGCAGCGGCCCCAGCCCGGTGTTGTTGTGGGCCATGTACGCCGATGTGGCCGATTATTCTGAATGGAGATTCAAACGCCGGGCAACGGGATTGATTTTTTCGGCAGCAACTTTTTCGCAAAAATTCGGCGTCGCGTTGGGCGCAGCCTTTGCCGGCTGGGCGCTAGATTGGATCGGATATCAACCACCGGTCGATGGCGTCGAAATGGCGCAATCAGATTTCACTTTAATTGGCTTGAACGTCCTGATTAGCCTCGTGCCAGCTGGATTAATGTTAGCGGCCGCCGCCACGTTGCTGGCATATCCAATTAATCAAACGCTTTTGCAGGAAATTGCAACAGATTTACACCAACGCAATAGCGCTGAGGAAAATCGACTAACATCATGAGCCTCGAAGATCAGAAAACAAGCCTTGCTCGAACCAATAAACGCACAACTGCGGCACCAACCACAGGCCGGCAGGTAACTACCGACTATCGACAATTAGACGGTGAACTGGTTCATTGTTTCACTCATGTTGATCGACTGGAACCTTTCTTTATGTCGCTCGTCAGCAGCGACGATCATTGGATGTTTGTTGCCAGCAATGGCGCATTGACTTGTGGTCGCGGTCACTCGAGCAAAGCGTTGTTTCCTTATTACTCTTCAGACAAATTGCTTGACCTACACGAATCGACAGGGCCTAAAACGATTATTCGAATCCAACGATCAACCGGTTCCATTGGGTGGGAACCCTTTTCCGCTCGCGGCCACTGTTTTGATATCGAGCGACACCTCTACAAAAATGTGTTGGGCAGTCAAATTACGTTTGAAGAGATCAACCATTCACTTGGCTTGGCGTTCTTATATCGCTGGAATCTAAGTCCCAAATTTGGTTTCGTTCGAACGGTTGAACTGGTCAATTTGGAGGCAACACCCAAATTTTTGACGGTTTTGGACGGAATGCAAAATATCTATCCCGGCGGGCTCCAACAAGATTTTGATTTGCGGTTCGGAAACTTAGCAAATGCATACAAAAAATCAGAATTGTTAAGCCCAACGAAACTGGGTGTCTTTTACATGAATTCTATTCCCTCTGATCGAGCCGAACCAAGCGAAGGTTTGCTCGCCAATACGGTATGGTCATTTGGACTGGAGGACCCATTGATTCTACTGAGCTCGCGCCAGCTTGATTCATTCCGTAATGGCCGCCATCTCGACTATGAAACGGATATTCGCGGCCAACGTGGCTGCTACTTTGCAGTGCATTCCGTATCGCTTGCGGGTCGCGACGTTCGGACCTGGGGTTTTGCCGGCGATGTGGGTCTCGATAGTTGCGATCTTGAAAACCTGCAACATTCAATTGAGTTGTGCCTCGAACCTGCTTTGATGCTCAAAGCTGATATTCGAAGCAATGAAACGGATTTGTGGCGATTTGCGAGTCAAGTTGACGGGTTACAGCGGTGCCACGACCAACGGCGTTCGGACCGCCACCTATCGAATGCAATATTTAATTTGCTTCGCGGCGGAATACCAGCCAACGAGTATCAAGCTTCTGTTGCCGATTTTCAACAATTTGTCGATATTCGAAATTCAGATGTCGCGCGCGCTCACCAAGATCTTTGGCAAATACTACCATCGAAGATCGAGATTCCCGAGCTAATCGAATCGTGCCTCCAAACTCAAGATCTCGACTTGATCCGCATTGCCTCGGAGTATCTGCCATTAACACTCAGTCGACGTCATGGAGATCCCACACGTCCTTGGAACCAGTTTCACATACAAACGCGCGAGCGCGATGGATCTCGACGCATCGGTTATGAAGGCAATTGGCGCGATATTTTTCAGAATTGGGAGGCACTGTCTTTTTCCTTTCCACACCTATTGCCTTCGATGATTCTAAAATTTGTAAATGCGTCCACCGCGGACGGTTACAATCCCTATCGCCTCAATCATCTGGGCGTCGATTGGGAACGTCCGGAACCCGAAGATCCTTGGTCGAATATTGGCTACTGGGGCGATCATCAAATCGTTTATCTGTGCAAACTTCTGGAACAAGCGCGGGCCACGATTCCCGACCGCTTGAACCAATTATTTCAACACGATCTCTGCGCCTACACGCGCGTACCGTATCGCATACGCAACTTCGAGGCGATCCTGTCCGATCCGCACCAAACAATTGAGTATGATCATTCGGAAGCCGATGCAATTCAGGCAAAAGTAGCTGAAATCGGCATTGACGGTCAATTGGCCCACACGGCTGCAGGTAATCGTTTACAGGTCAATTTATTGGAGAAGTTACTGGTCACGGCCTTAGTAAAGCTCGCCAATTTCATTCCTGATGCCGGAATCTGGATGAATACGCAACGACCCGAATGGAATGATGCACAAAATGCATTGACGGGTAACGGCGCCAGTATGGTTACAGCTTGTTACCTGCACCGCTTTTTAAACCTGTTGGAACTCTGGTGTGCCGAAATCGGGTCGTCGGAAATATCGATTTCAAATGAAGTCGTTGATTTTTTCGAATCGACTACCGAGATCTTTAATAGGTATTTTAAAAATAGATCGCCCAAGCTCTGCGACTCGCATCTCCGATTTAACATTGTTGCCGCGTTGCAAATCGCCAGTCAAAATTATCGCCATCGCGTCTATGCCGGCTTTAGTGAGGAAAAGCGTCGATTGTCACCGCTGACCGTTTCTAGTCGACTAAAGCTATGTCGCCAGGCCCTGGCTGACACTATTCGGAAGAACCGGCGTGTTGATGGCCTCTATCATTCGTTTAATTTGCTGGAGTTTGGTCACCAATCAATTGCTGTCGAGCGACTCGATGAAATGCTGGAAGGTCAGGTCAGCGTCTTGGAATCCGGGCTGCTGTCAACGACCGAAGTGTGTGAACTGTTAACGGAATTGCGCCGCAGTCGCCTCTATCGCGCTGATCAAGATAGTTATTTACTTTATCCTAATCGCACGCTGCCTCGGTTTCACGAAAAGAATCGAATTCGTATTAAAACGGCGGCCGAACGAGTGCTCTTAGAAAAATTGGTTCGCGATGGCCAACAAACGGTAATCCGCGTAGACCATCGCGGTGACTATCATTTCGCCGGTCAATTGCGAAATGTCAATGATTTGCGATCGGCAATCAAGCGTGGCAACCAAATGCCAAAAGGTACGACAGTGACTTTCGAGGAGATTCAAATCCTCGAAGCGCTTTGGGAAACTTCTTTCCAGCATCGACGCTTTACCGGACGTGCCACCACATTTTTTGCTTACGAGGGCTTAGGCAGTATCTATTGGCATATGGTTTCCAAACTGGCCTACGCTGTTGTACAGCAATGCATTACCGCACATCAAACAAATGCTCCGCAATATTCCGAGCTCGTCGACCATTTTCGTGAAATTAATGAAGGTATTTGGTTGCGGAAAACAGCCGAACGATATGGTGCGTTTCCCACCGATCCCTATTCACATACGCCTGCCCATGCCGGTGCTCAACAACCAGGAATGACAGGACAAGTTAAAGAAGACTTGTTAGTGCGGTTTGCTGAACTCGGGGTACGGTATGTTCGCGGTCAGGTTACCTTTGATCCACACTTACTGCGCGGCGAAGAGCTATTGAGTGAGCCCGCACTGTTTCAGTTCTGGGATCAACAACATCGGGTTCAGGCATTGGAACTGCCTGCGCAGAGCTTGGCATTTACGTTGTGCCAAGTCCCAATCGTTTACCTACGTTCAACGATGGGCTGTGGCATTAAGATTTGTTGGCGAAACGGTGCTATAACACAGCGCGTCGAGCGCGAGTTAACGCCAGCCGAATCGCAGTCTTTATTTCTGCGAACGGGTGAAATCGAATTGATCGAAGTTCAAGTGAGTGACCATGAATTGTAAACATTTGAAATTACTATTCGCCTGCGGACTATGTCTTTTAATTTCTGCTTGCGATACAGCAGCCAAGACCTCTGGCGACGGCGAACAAAAACCGGTACGCGAAGCCGTGAGTTCACTGTCCGCAGTGCCAGCAGTCAAAACGGAATTACGTCAAGACAACTCCGGAAATTGGTCGCTTTGGCGGGCTGGTCAACCTTTTCGAATCAAAGGTGCCGGTGGTGAGGGTTCTCTGCAACTGCTCGCTCAAGTTGGTGGCAATTCAACCCGCACTTGGGGTGTGGATGGCAACACCCAACGACGACTTGACGACGCACATGCTCAGGGCCTCACGGTGGCAGTTGGCATTTGGCTAGAACATTCTCAAAAGGGGTTTGACTATGCTAACACCCAGAAAACGCAACAACAGTTTGACAAAGTACTGGCTGCGGTTCGTGACCTGCATCAACACCCGGCGGTTATGGTGTGGGGACTAGGGAATGAGATGGAAGGACACGAGCAAGGCGACAATCCTGATCTTTGGCGTCATGTCGACGCCCTGGCCAAGGCTGTCAAACAGATTGATCCGAATCATCCGACGATGACCGTGGTGGCTGAAATCACAGAGGCTAAAGTGGCAGCAATTCACAAGTATTGTCCCCATTTGGACATTATTGGGATCAACGCCTACGGCGGATGCGCTTCGCTACCGGAACGCTATCGCCAGGCGGGCGGAACAAAACCCTATATCGTGACGGAGTTCGGTCCAGTCGGCACTTGGGAAATCCCCCGCAACAACATTGATGCCATCCTCGAACCACCTTCCCACCAAAAAGCCGAAATGTATCGGACGGCCTATGAAAAGTTGCGAGCAGACCAGCAATTATGTTTGGGCGCTTATGCATTTTTATGGGGCAACAAACAGGAAGGCACGGCTACTTGGTTTGGTATGTTGTTGCCCGATGGGCAAAAAACTAATGCCGTCGATGTGATGAGCGAGTTATGGAACGATGGCCAAGCGCCGGCAAATCGCGTTCCCCAAATCATCGAACTTGTATGGCAGGGTATTAACGAAGTTTCTCCAGGCGCTGAAGTTACAGCGCAAATGAAGGTCGTGGACCCGGAACGCGACCAACTGCAGGCGAGTTGGACGTTAATGAAAGAAGCGGACAGTTATGTAACGGGCGGCGATTTTCAAAATACACCGCCCAGTTATTTAGAGAGCATTGCTCAATCTGATTTGACAAGGTGTCGCGTAAGACTGCCGAAATCGCCAGGCCTGTACCGTTTGTATGTCGAAGTGCGAGATGCGGTGGGCACTGCTACGGCGAATTTGCCGATCCGAGTGGCCGAACCAACCGTTGATGCAGGTCCGCCAGTTGAATTACCGTTTGTGGTTTATCGTGAAGCGGATGAAGCGAAATTGTTTGCGCCATCCGGCTGGATGGGTGGTACGGAGTCGTTGGGAGTGACATTGGATTCGAGTGACCAGCCTCATGAGGGCGCGACATGTATCAAGTGTGAATTTCGGTCAGGTCAAGGTTGGGGCGGTGTGGCTTGGCAGAATCCTGAAGGTGACTGGGGTGAGCAACCGGGCGGCCAGAATTTTTCGGGAGCGCGGCGAATGCGATTTTGGGCGCGCGGGAGCCAAGGCGGGGAAACCGTTAAAGTCGGATTTGGTTTGTTGGGGCGGGAGAAGCCGTTTTACGACACTGCAAAAATGGAGATTGAGATTCGTTTGGAAACGACTTGGAAATCTTATGAGATCGATATAAGTCAAGCTAATTTATCTCGGATTAAGACTCCATTTTGTTGGGTTGTAGCGCCAACTGGGCAACCGCTTACATTTTATTTGGACGACATCATCGTCGAATAAACGAGCCGTTGATTTCAGCCCACAAAAACGCCAAAACCATTTCCCCATCGAAACGCCGCTCCTGAAACCGTTTTCAGTGCCTGGCAGGCGAATGCCGTGGAATTCATTGGCATTGATCGAATTTTAGTGAAGAAACCAGCCCCATTGCTGTTTTTTGGGGGTTGACAAGCTTGAGCGATTAGGCAGAATAGAGCGAGCTTGAGAAACCGGTTTCAAAAAGTTGATTTTAGTTAAAACGAAGGTGAATTAATGAAAACAATTCGAATCGCATTGATGAGTTGGGCCATTGTATCGCTGGCGGCAATCAGCCCCGTTTGCGGCGATATTTCAAGTTACAGCCAAGATTTTGAAGGGTTGGTCAAAGCAGATCCGGCCGCATTGGCCAACGACGGCTGGCTGGTCGGCGCTAACGTGTTTGACCCAGGCGGCGGATTTCTTTACAACTACTTCTCCTTCCCCGCCCCCAACGGCGGGGCCGGCTTCTCTGCGATTGCCGACGGCGCCGCGGGGGCAAGTCAAGGCACTCAGTACCTCAATGTCTATAGCGACTATAACAACGGAGACCACGGTAACGGAAACTACATCGATGCGCTTGTATTCAAAGAACAAACCATTGGCGCCGCTGACGTAGGAGCCGGAAAATCATTTGGATTTGGATTTGATTACCTCAAAAATGGCTCCGTCGTCAATGGTGACGGAGATACCACCACCTTTGCATTTATCAAAGTCCTCAAACAATCCGATTTGAGCTATGCTCAATTGGGTCTAATTGAATTTGAAACCACAGCAGCCTCAACGGCCGACTGGGCCTCGACAGTCCTGCTGCTCACCGCTACCGATAGCGCCTGGGCCGGTGAACTCGTTCAATTCGGTTTCCGTAGTTACGCCACAAATTTCAACGACTCGGGTCGATTCTATGACAATTTGACCTTTGCCGTCGTCCCTGAACCAACCACCGGCAGTTTGCTTGCGCTAGGTTTGTGCGGCTTGGTTAGCTTGCGACGTCGAAAATAGTTCCAATCAGAATTTTAAATTCGTTGATGTCCTAAACGCAAAGGGCTTGGTGGATTCACCAAGCCCTTTTTTTGAAAAAGGAGTTTGGCCGCGGTGTCGTTTATCGGCAAGCCAAAGCGAATTTTGCTGTACCGAACACTGTTATTTCGAAATTCTCTTACAGCAAAATTCGCGACGGCGACGGTGCCCAGGCTGGACGTCTTTGCAGTCAAGCTCGAATCGATTGAGGGCAATTAGATCGGCTATTGAAACCAGAACCAGATCGTTTGAGGACGATTGATTTCGTCTTACCTGTAACTCACTCAATTGCGCTATCATTTCGATTTCGATTGGATTCAATTTGATTACAGGGATCCCGCATCAAATTGATACCACACGCCATATCCGGCCATAAATCCGCGAAATACCTATTTTTTTAGCAATAATCTATCAAGCTAATCGCTTCGGTCCGGCTTATGCAATTGATGTTAGTCGCGATCAGCAAGGTTCAGTGGAAACCGAGCAATCGCCAGGAAAGTCGAGCGAAGTTAGTCATGTTTATCAATGAAGTCCTCATGTTAGTCGGCGGTTCTTTGACCACGTTACTTGCGATGTTTGTCATGGTCCGCCCCAAAAATAACAACCCTTTTGTTTCGGGATAATTTATCGGCGTGCTCTACCACGTTTAGTGAAAAACAGAATCATCCCAGGGACAAGCCCTAGAGTATTTCCACAAATACCCAGCGGGCTTGTCCCCGGGTTGTTTCTGTTTTGCACTACATCGCCGGGCCCCCCCCCGAGATCTTTGACAGCGCCCCGACGGAAATAGCCGGCGAGCCAAGCGAACTCCTACGGGGCGCTGACAAAACTTATTTTGGTGACGTTGTTTAGTGAAAAACAGAAACATCCCGGGGGCAAGCCCTAGAGTATTTCCACAAATACCCAGCGGGCTTGCCCCCGGGTTGTTTCTGTTTTGCACTACATCGTCGGGCCCCCCCGAGATCTTTGACAGCGCCCCGACGGAAATAGCCGGCGAGCCAAGCGAACTCCTACGGGGCGCTGACAAGGTACTTTTGAAGTGACGTTGTTTAGTGAG
>JBGSMY010000058.1:0-5681 GCA_041739975.1 Pirellulaceae bacterium | reverse complement strand
CAAGGGAAGACGTGAAAGAGATCTACCGCAAGCGTGGGCAAACTATCGAGCGCTCATTCGCCGATGCCAAATCCCATCGAGCGTTCGGTAAGTTTCATGGTCGTGGTTTAAGCCGTTCGCGAGCCGAAGTCGGCCTGCTGTAATGGCGCAAAACCTGTTGAATCTAAATCGCCTCGGACGAATCGCAGAAACATCCGAAAAACAAGCCGATTAAAGCTGGACGATCTCCTTGTCCCGGGGATGATTGTGCTTTTCACTACACGGAAAGTACAACTAAAAGATTCGCAACTCGCGCAGCACGAATACCCCAGGGCTTGTCCCGGGGATGATTGTGCTTTCCACTACACCCCGCTGGCATGCCAAATACGTGTAGTAAAAAACAGAACGATCCCCGGGGCAAGCCCTGGGGTATTTGATCCACGCGCTGCAATGTGCGCTTGTAGTGAAAAACAGAACGATCCCCGGGGCAAGCCCTTAGGGTATTTGATTCGCTCGACGCAATGTGCGTTTGTAGTGAAAAAAAGAATGATCCCCGGGGCAAGCCCTGGGGTATTTGATTCGCTCGACGCAATGTGCGTTTGTAGTGAAAAACAGAACGATCCCCGGGGCAAGCCCTGGGGTATTTGATCCACGCGCTGCAATGTGCGTTTGTAGTGAAAAACAGAATGATCCCCGGGGCAAGCCCTGGGGTATTTGATCCAGTAGGACAGTTTCAATGCGGGACAGTTGCAATGCGGGACAGTTTCAGCCCCGGGGCGGCTTCATCCGAAAACGGCAAGCCACCAATTGTCTTGAAAACCTGTAATAATGACTAAAAGCTCCGTGCCAAGCGCGGGTTGTTATAATTCTTTGTGTTTTTTTGCCGCGATTTAACGCTCTCTTGAAATTCTATCGATTCAATCAATTCAAAATTAGGGTGACTCAGATAAAATGGATCATGCCGATGAGATTGCCTCTCGGCAAGTATTTCCCAAGGTGAAACCGCTATGTCCCAGCATTGTCCGGATTGCGGCCGTCGAATCGAGATGTTCGCGGTACGATGTGCCTATTGTGGCTGGAGTCTTATTGAAGCCATTGAATCGAGTGCCGCGGTCGATTCGGCTGCGTCAATTCGCACACACTACGAGCTGCACTACCAATCGACCCTAAAATTTATCGAACAAAACGAATTAGATGCGGCGTTAGTAGCCGTCAATAAAGCCATTCATTCGGCTAATAGCGACCAATCCGGCGAGGCCTACGCGCTGCGAGCTTATACCTATTTAAAGCGTGGTGACTGCGCCAACGCGGAGGAAGACTGCAATCGAGCCATCCAACTGGGTTGGTTGGAACCCAAGACATTTGCTTGGCGTGCGGCCGCGCTCGCCCGTCAAGATCGTTGGCGCGAGGCTTTAATCGATTTACAGGAAGCGCGAGAATTGTCGCATGGGCATCTAGATCAATTGCATTATGACGACATGATCAACGGGTATTGGAATCAAGCCATTCAATTTTACGATCGCGAACTGCAACTAGATCCCTCTCAAATTTCACGACGCCGGGATCGCCACTGGGTCGAACTACTGATTGGCAAGCTGGATGAAGCGGCCGCTGGCTTTGAATTACTGGAGCGCACGGGTTGTGATGATGCCATGGTTCAAGCCGGCTTGGCGGAAGTTCGATTGCGGCAAGATCGCCCTGACGAAACGCTGATCTATGTTGCATCTTTAACCGACGATGAAAACTTGTTCATTCAACGCATGGCTTGGGAACTTCAAGCGCGCGCTTGCGCAAATCTTCACGATGCACCCGGAGCGGATGAGGCAATTTCAGAATTGACTTCGTTAGCACAAGGTGATTTGCGGTGGTCGCTTAAAGCGGCTTGGTTGCGGCTGGAATTAGGTGATCCTTTGCGTGCAGTTCAAGAATTCTTTCCGTTGATCGAAGCAGCACGAAGGCCGCATGAGCTGGCATTGTTGGGGCGCGGTCGCGCTTACGAACAAATTGGAAATTTTGATCAAGCTCGTGCTGATTATCGGCGATTGTTAAGAGTTCGGCCTAATTTTGGCGCAGCGCTGTTTGCTCATGCCCGGGTTTGCCAACGTCAAGGTGATCACAAGTCGGCACAATCCGATCTCAAAGAACTCGTTGCCAGCGAACCAAAAAATGAGCAGGCTTGGTTAGCCCTATCGCGATTACAATTGTTGGAGAAACAATTTGCTGAGTCATTCGATGCTTGTCATCACGCCCTCCAGCTCGACAATCGCAACCCAGCCGCTTATTGGTTGTCCGGTCAAATTTCATTAGCTTTGGGACAATTTGCCGAGGCTGTTGAAGCCTTTTCGCAAGCGGAATCTTGCAGCGCCACACCTGCGGATCGAGCGGAATCGTTGTATCAAAGAGCCGCTGTTCACGTTGAAATGCAGGCCTGGGATGCGGCGCAGCTTGACTTACAACAGGCCGTAACGCTGCGTCCGCAGCACGCGGGTACTCATGTGTGGCTGGCCGTAACTTTGGCGCGCACTGAAGATTGGGCTCAATCCGTGATGCACCTCCAACGTGCGATGGCTTTACATCCCAATGATGCTCGAAAGTATCGGGTGTTTGGACAAACTGTGGCCGAGCAAGCCATTGAACATTTTTCACGATTAATTCAACGCGACCACAACGAAGTTGAGGTTTTCCGCAGTCGGGCGATCGCTTGGCAGTTTTTGGGAAAGGCCAACGAAGCGATTACGGATTTCACAAAAGTCATCAAGATGGATCCACGCGATTGCGAGAGCCGGGTGCGTCGTGGGCAATTATTGCAACAACTCGGCAATCACGATCAAGCAATTAACGATTTCACCAAAGTAATTCGCGTCGATCGACAAAATCACGTTGCTCGATATTTTCGCGCAATCTCTCTAGTAATCAGTCGCGATCTGGAAATCGCATTGTCGGATCTTAATAAAGCAATCCTTATCGCGCCCCAACAACCGCGCTATCATTTATTGCGAGGCGAAGTACTGCAGCGCCGCGGAAAACTATCCAGTGCGATTCGGGCCTATACGCGAGCTGCCCAGTTGAATCCCTCAGATGGCAAAGCGTATCGATTGCGCGGGTCCGCTTGGGTGGCTCTAGGACAACCTAAATTGGCTTTTGCCGATTTGTCGCGTTGTTTGGAAATAAAGCAAGACGCAGTAGTATTGATGCAACGCGGCCAAACGTTATTGAAATTGGGTGAAAACGAACAATCGCTAAAAGATTTTGAAACGGCGATCAAGCTTGATCGGTCTCTTGGCCGGGCAGTTATCGGGCGCGCACACGCTTTGTTGAAACTTGGTCGACACCAAACGGCACTCGTATGGTTGACCAAATCAATTCATGCTTTTCAAAGTCTGCCAATTTTTTCCGAGATTTTGGTAGCAAGGGGGAAAGCGTTTTTCGAAATGGGGCGGCCAACGATGGCGATTACTGATTTCTCCGCAGCAATTAAACGAGTGGAACAAAACCCCAACCTGATTGCCAATATTCGCTATCTCCGGTCGTTGGCTTGGATCGCAGACCAACAGTATTCTGCCGCAGAGCGAGATTGCAACAAAGTTCTCGATGCTATTCCCGAGCACGCCGATGCGCAAGCGGTAGTACGCTGGTTGCGGGACCGCACGCAACCAATCCCCATCGTGCTGGCCACCGAACGTCCGCCAATGCGAATCGCTAAACCCCCAGTGAACGCCGGAAACGACAAATCGAAACGTCCCTTACTACGGGCTGTGACTGGCGATCCCTGGTATTCGCCGCCACCGTTTGATGCCTGGCTAGTCCGTGGAGGCGATCGAAAAGAATACGGGCCGGTCTCAAAGAGTATTATGGACCGCTGGGTCGACGAAGGCCGACTAGCCGCTGGTATGAAATTAATGCGCTGTGATTGGCCACGTTGGAAACGAGTTGAAAAAGTCTATGCCCATTTGCGCGACGAAGCAACCGTTGAAAAAACACCACAATTACCGCCTTCAGTTTGAAGATACTCAATTTTTTCCACTTAATTATTTGACTATTTGAGTTGCGCACAAATTATTAAGCCGTAGCGTTTCAATCCGATCGCCTTCCGGGCAATTCAAGTTGAGCAACGTCATGACAGCACAATTGATGTTCATGCGACATGCCAAAAGCAGTTGGGCAGAAGCCGGATTATCCGATTTTGATCGCCCACTCAACGAGCGGGGGCGACGCGATGTACCTCGAATGGCCGCTTGGTTACAATTGCATCGTTTCGTGCCGCAATTAGTTTTGTGCTCGACAGCCCTGCGAACTCGCGAAACCACCGAGCTTCTCTGTCAGTCGTGGACTCAACCCGTCGAAGTTGACTACCGATCGGATTTATACCATGCAACCGCGGGACAGTATTGGTCAGCCGCAACTGACGCCCTGGACCGGTGTCGAAAAGTCCTCGTGGTCGGACACAATCCTGGTATGCAGCAGCTTTTGGTAAAGTTCAATCGGCAGGCTGACCATTTTCCCACCGCGGCAGTCGCAATTTTGACGGAACTAGAACCGACATCAAACCTCGGAGATTTGTCGCCGCCAAGCCATTTTACGGATTGGAAGCTCATGGAATTTATGGCCCCCAAACAATTGCCTGCTCATTAGCGTTGTCACCTCATTGGTCGAGGTCGCAATTTGTCAACGGATTGATCTCCCGAATTAGGTAACGGGCAGCTTACCGGTGTTAGTCTCAGCAATCTGATGGCCACCGCAGGTAGTCGTATTCGCGGGGTGATCGACAACACGTTCTGCAAAAATTGAGCGGACCCACACTATTTCGCCGCCAAAGTGTTTAGACTAAGGGCTAGTTACTGAGAGAAGTGTTTGTGATCGAATATTTGAAAAATTCGTTTCGGGGAATTTGATGGACGGTTCAATTACCTTAGCGGCCGCGCAACAACGAGTTGACCAATGGATAAACGAATTGGGCGTCCGTTATTTTTCGGAAATGACGAATTTGGCCCAACTGATGGAAGAGGTCGGTGAACTGGCCCGCTGCATGTCGCGAACCTTTGGCGAACAAAGCTACAAATCGAGTGAAACTCCAACGTCCCTCAGTGACGAACTGGCCGATATTCTGTTTGTGGTCATTTGCCTAGCAAATCAAACCGGCGTCGATTTAACCGCGGCTTTTCAAGAAAATTTAGCCAAAAAGACTCAGCGCGATCAGCGCCGCCACCTGGACAACCCAAAACTCAAATCGTAACGTCATGATGTCGGTCCAACGAACTTTAATCAGTTAACTGGCGCGATATCCAGTACGGATGGTACAATCACCATACCCAACTTCGCACGATGAGTTGAAAAGAGTTTCCCCTCGAGATTAGAACCTGAGAATTCGACATGCAAATTACGGTCATGAGAAAAGTTGCTTTTTGTGCTGGCCATCGACTGTTAGGCCATGAAGGCAAATGTGCCAATCTTCACGGACACAACTACGTCGCGGAACTTTACGTATCGGGAACGGAAATCGATGAATTGGGGCGGGTTGTCGATTTTGCGGTCATTAACCGTTTGTTCAAGGGCTGGATTGACGAACATTGGGATCATGGATTTCTAGTTTGGAACCAGGATTTAGATGCGCTGCGCGCCTTACGGCAAGTGAAACCGAATCGAGTCTATGAACTGCCTTACAATCCAACGGCCGAAAATATGGCAAGGTATTTGCTATTGGA
>JBGSMY010000052.1:0-35154 GCA_041739975.1 Pirellulaceae bacterium | reverse complement strand
GGCTCCTGCGGTTGTTCGGGTTAATAATGAAACGGTCAAGCGATCTTGCTGTCCTACGGCTTCTATGAGCCCAGGCTAAAACGATCTACTTGCCCGCCGCTTTCCCCCAAGGCCTTGGGGGAAAGCGATTTTCTAGTCTACCAAAATTCTTTCCTTAAAAGTGAGACAAACACTAAAAACAAGATGCTAATACAAGATACTAGGCTGACCTACGTTACCGCTGTCCTCAGCGGCGGAATAGAAAGCAATCTTTTATTGTTGCCAGTAAAGAGTCGTCGATTGTCAGCCTGAGGACAGGCTGACCTACTGTAGCCGTCCGCTGTCACAGAAGCCGTCCGCTGTCCTCAGCGGCGGAATAGAACGCTCTCTTTGTTTTTGTTGCCAGTAATTAATCGTCGTTTGTCAGCCTGAGGACAGGCTGACCTACTGTAGCCGTCCGCTGTTACAGTAGCCGTCCGCTGTCCTCAGCGGCGGAATAGAAAGCTCACTTTTTTTGTTGCCAGTAATTAGTCGTCGATTGTCAGCCTGAGGACAGGCAGACCTACGTTACCGCTGTCTTCAGCGGCACGACGCGATGTTTCGCCACTAGTCTACTATTCTCACAATTGTCGGGATTCGTCGAGCCATTGGTTCGTGCTGTGAGCGTCGACTTGACGACACGCAGTCTCCAAGGCAAACGCGATGTCTCCTAGCTCTTCTTGCCAAGCTTCTTTGGAACAGTCGGTAGGAGTTAGTAAAGCCAATTCATCGATCAACAGGACCAATCGTAAGACATGACGAAAGATCATGCCTTCTTGTTTTTGCAACTGATAGCTGGTGATGTATTTATTGAAATCGCCCCCAAATGCCAGCAATTCTCCCGCGACCCAGCATGGCCTGACGCGCAGATCATCGACGCCTGGGTACTCATATTGAAATAGCCGCTGTAGCTTGTGGGCTAACGTTAAAATCCTCGGTGGGCCATCGATAAATCGTTCGCGCCAATCTCGTGGATCTTCATCTGGTTGCGGACCCGATAGTTCATCGACGGAGGCCAGTCCCAACGTTAATAATCGACTGTTAAGTCGTTCGGTTGCCAAAGGGCCGTTTGGCATGGCTTCCAAATCGGGTACATCCACGGCGTTACTCAAGGAACCGGGCAATTCCAACAATCCTTCAAACGCTTGAATCTTCTCATTGCGATCGGCGACTCCCAAATGGCTCATCAGGAACCAAGCAAACAACGGATGCACACCTTTGAGTTTCACCAGGCTGGCCAATGATTCCTGAGCAATGGCTTGTTCGGGCCAATAGTCATTGGCGGGCAAGTCGGGCGGGGGCGATGAATTCGACCTGGGTGATTTTGATTTATTAGATGAGTCAGATAGCTTCGTGTTAGCCAGCCGGGAAGGCTCTCGCCGACCGAAGTTTAGCGTCAGACTTGCTGCGGTTGTCGGTGAGTCGGTTGCCGTGTCTGTTGTTGCCTGCCCTTCGGCTATTGACGGATCGTCACTATCGGGTGACTTTTTGGGTATCAGGTCGAGCGGATCGATTCCCAGTAAACTTGGCGGGGGCGTGGGCTGTAGTTTCACAAACCCGGCGCGATGGAGCGTGATCAACATCCGCTGAAGTTGCCGTTCCGCCTGTTCGACCGCAGTGCCTTTTAGCAATCGTCGACTCACCAATTGTCGAATCAGTGTGACATCCGATGACGCATCGAGCAGCCAGGCCAATAGCCGCCAAGTCAAGGGACCACGGCTTTGTAAGTCGGCCGGTTTGCTGCGAATCAATTGCTGGAATTGAGGTTCGCTCCAGTACTGAACACCCTCACGACGTTTGGGCATTTTTTTCTTCAAGGCTTTGCGGGCATTGAGCAATCCCGGGTCGCGCGTATCTTCGGGAATTTGATTGAGTTTTTCTTGGGCTCGCAGAATCTTGACATCGTCCTCGTGCGCTAAAACAAATACGAATCCCTGATCGTCGAATTGTGGTCGACCCGCGCGGCCAAACATTTGATGGGCATCGCTGGGTTCGACCAATTTCATTTTTCCCGGTGGTCCCTTGAGAATCGTCGGCAAGACCACGCTTCTCGCTGGCAAATTAATTCCAGCTGCCAAGGTTTCTGTACAGACACAGACCGATAACAATTTGTCTTGAAAGAGTTCTTCCACGATGCGGCGGTATTTTGGCAATACGCCCGCGTGATGGACACCAACCCCGCGCATCAAAATTTGTTTTAACTTGGGACCCGCACCTTGCGACCAATCGTAGGCCTGTAAACGATCGGCCAAAATTCGTTGTTGGGATGCATCGACAACTTTTTTGCCTTTTAATAATTCGGCTACGGTCCAACATTGCTCACGATTAAAACAAAAGATCAAAGCCGGCGTCATACGTCCTTGTCCGTCAGGGCGAAACATCGCTTCAATTTGTTCGTCGAGCAATTGATCGGGGACCCATTGATAAGTAAGTGGAATTTTGCGGTCGTGACTTTCAATTAATTTGAGCGAACGCTGATGGCGTATTTCCAACCAGCGGCTGAATTCATAGGCATTGCCAACGGTAGCAGACAACAACAGTGTTTTGACCGTGGGTGGTAATAAGGCCAAACCAAACTCCCAAACGATACCTCGATCCAGGTCGTTAAAACTATGGAACTCATCCATGACAACGGCCCAAACGTTGCTAAAGTCAAACGCTTCGCGATGCAACAATCGGTTTAACAATATTTCAGCGACGACTACTTGAATCGGCGCTTCGGGGTTAACCTTTCGATTTCCGGTTACCAAGCCCACGTCATTGGGTTGGAATCCCCAGCGGGCAACGGTCGTTTGCAGTTCGCGGAACTTTTGATCGGTCAGTGCGATCAATGGCGTCGTGTAATAGGCCGTTCGTTTAAGTTGCAGCGCTTCATAAATCGCCGCTTCGGCAACTAGAGTCTTGCCGGTGCCAGTTGGCGCGCAAACCATAATGCCTTGTTCACTGGAAAACCAATTTAATAACGCCTCTTCTTGGACCGGATAGGGTGCAACTTGTAACAAGTCGAGGTATTGCTCGGCGATGGTGTCGCGTTCGTGTTGAGTTGGTTGCATGATGCCCGTTATCAGGAATTGGTGATGACGCTATTATGCCAAGATCGTTGGCAGTTGGGCAGTCGATCGATTTTGAGAGCGCACAAAAAACAACGCTCAACTAGTTTTAGCTGAGCGTTGTTTTAAGTTTTGACGATTTGTTTTGACGTTTTGCAGTGTGGGAGGTTTCACCACTTGCAGACTCAAATTAGTCCAAGAAGCCAACCAATTCCTGGCTGCGGCTAGGTTGTTGCAACTTGCGAACCGCCTTGGCTTCAATTTGGCGAATTCGTTCGCGAGTTACTTTAAAGATATGTCCGACTTCTTCGAGTGTGTAACTGTAGCCATCGCCTAAGCCGTAACGCAATTTGATAATTTCGCGTTCGCGGTAGCTGAGCGTTTTTAGAACTTTGTCGATGCGGCCACGCAACATTTCTTGAGCTGCACCAAACGCAGGGCTAAGTGCTTCGCCATCGGGCAACAGATCGCCGAATTGGCTATCTTCGCTGTTGCCAACCGGACGATCAAGACTGATTGGATAGCGGCTCATGGCCAACACGCGGCGGGCTTCATCGACCGAAGTGTCGCTGCGGCGAGCAATTTCTTCGAGCGAAGGTTCACGGCCAAGTTCTTGCAAGAGTTGTCGCGATACGGTGCGAACCCGTGACATGGTTTCCACCATATGCACCGGAATTCGAATCGTGCGGCTTTGATCGGCCACAGCTCGCGTGATTGCTTGGCGAATCCACCACGTTGCATAGGTGCAGAATTTGAAACCGCGGCGGTATTCAAATTTGTCAACGGCCCGCATCAGGCCAGCATTGCCTTCTTGGATCAAATCCAAAAAGCTCAATCCGCGGTTACGGTACTTTTTGGCGATCGATACGACGAGTCGCAAGTTGCCTTCGGACAATTCGCGTTTGGCCTTTTGGTATTCCGAGAAAACTTTGCGTAGGTAAAGAACCCGGTTGCGCAAACTGCTGGGGGTTTCTTGGCAAACAATCAGAATCGTTCGCAATTCCTGAATCCACGGTTTGCGTTCCTGGGCAGGTTTGCGGGCTTTTTTGTGCTCGGCAATTCGCAAGTTGAGTTCGTCAACCGTGTTGCTGAATTTTTCGACGTGCCCCAACAATGCTTCAATACGTTGGGTGCGCAGGCCGAGTTCTTCGATGAGGCGAACGCTGCGTCGACGACGACGCGAAAGCGATTGCCAAGCGGCTTTGCGCTCTGACTTCGTACGTGACTTGGAGTAAGCGATTAAGAAATCGCGGCGGTTGCGTTTCAGCAGGACGGCCAAAGTGTTTAAATTGTGTGGAATACGTCCAAGGATTTGTTCTTTTTCCAGTCGATCGGTGACGGAAACTTGGACCGTGCGGTCAAAGGGCAATTCACCCGCATGAACTCGTTTTAGGGTTTTATAAGCAACTTGGATGACATAGTCGCATTCGAGCAATTTCGTGCGGAATTGGCGTCGGGTAATTTCGATGCGTTTGGCCAAAGAAATTTCTTGTTGCCGAGTCAGAAGCGGGATTTCACCCATTTGGGTCAAATACATGCGCACAGGGTCGTCAGACCAGTTGTCGGAATCATCCATTCCGGCCAACAACTCATCGGCGTCTTTTAAATCCGGGTCGACTTCATCTTCACTTACGGGACTGCGTTGTGGTATCGCACTGTCATCCTCTTCGACGTCTTCGTCAACCGTGACATCAAAAGGTTGCTCCACCACGCGCGTGCGTGTGGATTCGTCCTCAAACTCATCAATAATCGCGTCGTACAAGGGTACACTCCTGAACAATAGGTTCATTGAATGCAAGCATAGGTCAAAAAAAATAAAAACATCACCGTCGACTACTCGCCAGTTAAACGAGTTTGTCGATCTCGATAATAAGACGTTTCCCTAAGCTTACCATCAAAATACGAAACCGCTGGAATCTTCATCATAAATGGAAAAAGATTCCTGCCAGGTAAAAAATGACGACTGCAGAAACTTTTCTGACAAATTTTGACGGGTAATATGTAGGGACTCATATTCGCTATAAATTACTTCCGTGACGTCCAATTTATCGATTTGCATAATTGGTGCTTATCACTGAACTCATCGTTGGATTGCCCCATTGGAGTCACGACGTGATCGCTCGATCGGATTGCCAGTTTCCACAAGCTATTTCCAAGTCGACCAACCTTCGCCAGTCATGGAATAACTTTATTTGCGCTCAAAAGCTGCAACAACTCAATTGCTGTTACTTTTACTTCGTACGCAACCAGCAATGGCAGTGACCAATAAGACCCTCCAATACGAGTCCCTCAACTGCAATTTCCCAAACCTACGATTTCCATCTAATACGTTAGTTTCCCTCTCGTACGATAGTCGCAGCGATTGGTTCATCCCCCGGTGCATTCCCCGTCGAATTTCTGAATTCTCAACCAAGTTCGACAGTCAAGTTCGACAGTCCATTGAGCTGTCGATTTGATCCGCTGAACGGCACACTTCAAATTCAATTGCGATGCCCATGGCAATTCGCAATATTGTTCGATTGAAATTGTGGAGAGTTCAAAAACTCTTTTAAAATTCTTACCGCCGTTTTATGGCAAAGCCATGAAACGACCTGATTCCCTCAAAAGCTCCCTTTTCTTCAGCCCTGTTTGTCATCGAATAATTTCAAGTACCAGCAGGAAGGTTCTTCCCATTTAATGCATGATCATCGATCATCCCAATGCCGACGTAATTCAACGCCAGGTTATCGGTTAAAAATCGATCATCAGCTAGGGTTGCGACACATCGCCGTATTGTGCTGTTCGGGATGTACCGCGGGCCGAGTCAATATGCGCTCTCATTCCACTCCATTTCGCAGGCGCTGTAGAAACAGCAAGAGCGATGACAATTCGGTATGACTATATTTTACTCAACCGGCCTAATCGGTCTAGTCTCGAAACGACTTTATCTGGCCCGGAAACGTGAGAAAATAAGTTTCCAAGAATGCTTTTAACCTAAGTCATTTTTGCCGTTTAACGACCGCAAATGCTTCTTTGTTTAAGTCCAAACAGCCTGTTTGGAGAGTCAAAGGGTGCATGTTCCCCCACAACAAACTTTTGGGGCGTAGCACATCCCATCCGGATCCAACCAAGTCAAAACGGCCATCGAATTGGAACGGATAGTCAATCAACACGGTCAAACCGCGGACTTTTTGTTAATTGCAAACGCAACTCATTCTATTCAGACCAAAACTCTGACAGGCTTCATTTGACCGAGGCCGGTATCTTTCGAAAATGAACCAAAAAGAGTAGGCTTTACGTACCAAAATTGTCACACCCAGCGATTAAATCAAATCACTGATTTAAATTTGCTGTTTCGTTGATAGTAACGAAATTCGAGAATTGTTGGAAATCGTAGGATTTAGCAAACCCGGCCATTCGTTCGATCGGGCAACAATCCTCTGTAGTTTCCAAGGTGTGCGGTTTTTGGAATAGGCAATTTTACTGAGACTGAGTTGATTGTGAGTTCGCTCCCAATCGGTGGGCTAAGCTCCCAATCGGTAGGCTAAGCTCCCAATCGGTGGGCTAAGCTCCCAATCGGTGGGCTAAGCTCCCAATCGGTAGGCTAAGCTCCCAATCGGTAGGCTAAGCTCCCAATCGGTAGGCTAAGCTCCCAATCGGTAGGCTTAGTCGATCAATAAAAGTTGGAATATAATATGTCGCAGCGTTACGCCGTAAATTGCCCAAATTGCCAAATGCAAAATGAGGTGGAAGCCCGGCAAGCCGGTCAATCGATGAATTGCCCCGGTTGCGAAAAAGTTATCGATGTCCCGACGCTTCGGCAAATGCAACAACTTACTGGGAACTTAGGGAAACTGGACCGAGGTCGTTCGGGCGGCGGAACGAATTTCGCCCGCAATGGTCTTTTTTCACTAGGGATGTTTTTGGCTATCCTCGGATTGGCGGCCGGAATTTCCTTATTTGTTTACTCCAGCTCCATGATGATTGGCGACGATTTGGATGAAATCGTCGATTCATTCAATCAACCGGTCGCAGAACTCAGTCCTTTGCAGCTTTGGGAAAATTGGGATGGAATTCGCGAAGAACCCGGCCTACCGGCTTGGGAACAATCGGAATGGCTATCCGTTGTAATTAATGGCCGTGTGTTGCGAATCGTCGCATGGGTGTTTGTCGCCATTGGTGCCGTCGGGCTAATGATGGCAGTATTCGCGTTGATGGGTGGTCGCCCGAAGGTGACCAAGGCTTAGTCAAAGCTACTCGGAAAAAGCAAGCAAAACAGCATGACGTTATTTGTCTGTATCTCGATCGCAGCGTTCGTCGTGTTTGCTTATGCCCATTTGGTAGGCGCGCTGGTTTTTGAAACTTGGCTGCGACGCCAATCGTTGGCCTTAAAAAAAGAGTTAGATGCTTCCGATAATATCCGGGTGAACGACCCACAGGCTGTCGCCGTTCTGGCTTGCTCCCGCGGAGTTGCTCCGCAAATGCCGCAGATGCTTACGGAGCTATTGAATCAAGACTATGGCAACTATCAAGTCTATCTCGTTGTTGACCAATCGAACGACGGCAACTGGGAATTGCTTAATGCTTGGAAAACAAAACACGATCTGGCTCAACGCCTGACGCTAATTTTAATGTCTTCTCCACGATTGACTTGCGGATTGAAATGTTCGGCGTTGTTGAAGGCGTTGGAGCAGGTGCCGCCAACCACCCAGTTTGTCGCGCTGATCGATTGTGATGTAATCCCGCGACGCGATTGGCTGAGTCAACTGGTTGAGCCATTGCGAAAGACTGAAATTGGTGTCGTCACCGGCGGCCAGTGGTACGAACCGAGTAAAGGATGGGGTTTAGCGACAATGGTTCGCAGTTTATGGAATGCGGGCGCAATTGTGCCAACCTGGATCCTAGCCAATCCTTGGGCCGGCTCACTCTCCATTCGCTTTCAAGATCTTGCGGATTCACAGTTGACCGAACAGTGGGGATTGTCCGTTGTCGATGATGGTCCGGTGAGACAATGTATGAATCGTTTGTACCGGGCGATTTGGTTTTCGCCACACCTGATTGCGATCAATCAAGAACCTTGCAGTTGGACGTTTGTTGTCAACTATGTCACGCGGATGATGACTTGGTCACGGTGGTACGAATCCACGTTTTTTCGAACCGCCATCCATGCGGTGATAACGTTGTTGGTTTGGTTGTTATTTGTGTTGGCCCTAAGTGGGTCGATACTCAATGGCCACTGGGATGCGGTAATTGCTGCGGCAACGGCCTTAGGATTTGCCGCTATATCGATGTTTACCAGTTATTTGTTTGTTCGCGGCGCCGTTTACCGTGCCGTGCAGCAACCCCCGCCCGCGTTGCCATGGCAGTTTTTTCTGGTCGGACCCGTTCTAATTGTGGTCGCCCAAGCCGTTTTCTGTTGGGCAGTTGCCAGTGCACTGTTTCGACGGCGGATCCGTTGGCGCCAAGCGACCTATATTGTTCATGGCCCCCAACGCGTGCGGCTTGAAAAATATTTGCCTTACCAGTCTTCACAGCGCAACAACGGCCAATCAATTTAGACGCCCCGCCCGAATTTCAATTTTGTGCAGTGCTGCCAGTTGCGATCGCCTCTAAGGGACGCCATAATGCGAGGTTTTAATGAAAACGACGTATTTTAGTTCCTGCATTTGAGCGATTGCCAATGTTGTCCGAAAAGATCACCACCACTGGTATTACATTTGATGATGTACTGCTGCAACCTCGCTATAGCGAAATCGTGCCTAGTCAAGCAGACGTCAGCACCCTGCTGACACGACGCATCCGAATTAATATTCCGCTGATCAGTTCCCCGATGGACACCGTTACAGAAGCTGCCATGGCTATTGCTTTAGCTAAGGTGGGTGGTTTGGGTGTTATCCATAAGAACATGAATATTCAGTCGCAGACAGAAGAGGTCAACAAAGTCAAACGGTCGGCCAACGGTATTATTGTCGACCCGGTTACTTTGCCGCCCGACGCCACAGTGGCTTCTGCCAAAGAATTAATGATTCAGCACAACGTCTCAGGGATTCCAATAGTGCTAGCTGACGGCACGTTAGTTGGGATATTAACTCGTCGCGATTTGCGATTTCTTGAGAATAATGACCAACAACTTCGCGAAGTAATGACCCGTGAAAACTTGGTAACGGCTACGGGGGATGTAACGCTTGAGCAAGCTGAGAAAATTTTAACGGCTAAAAAGGTGGAGAAACTTTTGCTGGTTGACGAAAATAACAAACTGAGAGGACTTATAACGATTAAAGACATCGACATGATGAATCGTTTTCCAGATGCTTGCAAAGACAAGCAGGGACGATTGCGAGTCGGAGCGGCAGTTGGCGTTTACGACTTGGAACGTGTCGAAAGCTTAATTGCGAAAGACGTAGATGTTCTGGTTGTCGACAGTGCACATGGACATTCAAAAAATGTTTTGGAAACTGTGCGGCTGATTAAAGACAATTGGGACATCGATGTAATTGCCGGCAATGTAGCGACGGTCGAGGGAAGTCGGGCTTTGATCGATGCGGGGGCTGATGCGGTTAAGGTCGGCATTGGCCCGGGTTCGATTTGCACGACGCGTGTCGTCAGCGGAGTGGGGGTACCCCAAATCACGGCGATCATGAATGCGTCCCAGTTTGCCGAGCAAGCGGGTGTCCCGGTGATCGCCGATGGTGGTATTCGTTATTCAGGCGATATTGCCAAAGCAATTGCCGCAGGTGCAAATAGTGTCATGATCGGAGGATTATTTGCTGGGTTGGCCGAAAGTCCTGGGCAAATGATTTTGTATCAAGGTCGAACGTTTAAGTCTTATCGAGGGATGGGTTCGCTGGGCGCGATGGTTAAAGGTTCCAGCGAACGTTATCGTCAAAGTGGTTCGGGTACTGGAAAACTGGTTCCTGAGGGTGTCGAGGGGCGCGTGCCATTTAAGGGACAGCTCAGCGACTTTGTTTATCAGCTAGTCGGTGGTTTGCGAGCTGCAATGGGTTATTGCGGTACAGCGACCATTACCGAGTTGCGAAGGGATTCGCAATTCATTCAGGTATCATCCGCGAGCGTCAAGGAAAGTCATCCACATGATATCGCCATTACGCAGGAAGCGCCCAATTACACCTCGGAAAGTTCATACATGGACGGCATGGGATAATTTTTTAGCATGGTCCCAGCGTGCCCGAAACCGTTGTCTTTGTGGCTTGTTGGGCCTTGGGGTTGTGGGCTCTAGTTGTTTCAGCGAAGCACGAGCTCAATCCAACAGTAATCAAGTTCCGTCTGCGCGGGGTACGGTCGCAAGTCGTTCGACTGATAATGGCCCTGCATTTTTGCCGCCTGTTCATATTCCGCCTGCTAATCCAATGCGGATCAAGCGCGATGATCTTTCGAATTCCTCCCAATCGATGGCCGCCCAAACGATGGCCGCCCCTGCCGAAAGTTCAAACCAAACATCAAACGAGGCGGCTGTTCGTCAGCGCGAATCGCGATCAATACTTCGTCAAGTAGCGCATCAAGAACCGATTGGCACCGGCGTGCAATCCAATAACGAATCATCGCTGCGGCAAACGGGGTTCGATCCGTTCGCTGAAGTGGTACAGGAATTTGATCGTGTTTCGCAAACGCCCGCACCACCGCATACTCGACCTCGCGACCAATTTTCCGGTCAACCAGCGGCCCCGGTTAGTGTTATGCGAGGTGTTAACCAACAACCAGACACTTCGGCCAACGAGGCTTGGGGAAGTTCGTCGGGTACGCCTTCAACATTGTTAGACCAAGGTGAGCCATTGCCAGCAATCGATGAGCATACGTCAGCGCCGCGGCGGTCACTCATTAATTACAGCACACCACAAGACGACGACCAGGATGCGCCAATGCGTCGTAAGTCTGAAAAAGATTGCGACGAATTTCGTCAACAGTTATTGGGTCAATCGTTGACCGATATTTCGCTCGACATTAGCCCGCCACGCCGGCCAACTGCACTGAAGTTGGATACGGAAACGCGCGATTGGACGGATCGGCTCGGCAACGTTTTGGCCACTGGGGTCATGGTAAATATGGTTCGCGGTTATGTTGTGATTGAAACAACGACTGGTGCATTAGTTCGTCTGCCATTTGCGCGCCTCTCCGGCGCCGACTTGCAAGCAATTGCTGCGGCTTGGCAAATTCCAGAAGAATGCATCGTGTCGACGGGAATGTACCCAGATCGGTTTTGGAGTTGCCAGACCGTGACTTGGCATGCTTCGAATCTTTGCCACAAACCACTTTATTTTGAAAATGTCAATTTAGAACGTTACGGACATTCCGCTGGTCCGCTGATGCAACCCTTGCGATCTACCGGACACTTTTTTGTCAGCTTGTTGACACTGCCTTATCACACCGCGATCAATCCTCCCAACGAATGCATCTATGCGTTGGGATATTATCGCCCGGGCAACTGTGCACCGTGGTTGGTTGATCCGTTCCCCATCAGTTTGGCGGGTGCCGCTCGTCAAGCGACGATGACGACTGGGGCTTGGTATATTTTGCCATAAACTCAAAGTAACCGAGCCAATGGAAGTGCAACGCGGTTGATATTTTCCGAAAGCATGACCAGCGATTTGTCGAATCGGTAAGGCATTCGAACGAATTGCAACAATTCAACTGAGAGCGATTGGCGCACGGCTGCAGGTCTTTAAAAACCTGCAGCCGTTTTGTTTTTGAATCCGATTACTGTAGCTGCCGCTGTCCTCAGCGGCAGTGCCTAATGTAGCTGCCGCTGTCCTCAGCGGCAGTTCGCTTCGAAACTCCGCCCTCAAACTTCCGTCTTACCGAATAAGCCGTCCGGCGCGAATACTTAATCACTCCACGTTGACCTTAAAAAGACAATGACCGCGCGGCCTTCTCAATATTTCTGATTTATTTCGAAGTATCCAAAACTCGAGTTGCGGTGACGGAACCAAACGGAAACTTTAGCTCGGATTTAACAGTGTGGCCATCGGGATCGGACCACGTCTTAATATTCATTTCGCCCATGGCGCTTTTCATTTTGCTGAGATAGACCTGCGTCGCCCAAGTTTTGCCATCGAGCTCTAAAGTTTCATCATCACCGCGGAGGATCTCGACTTCGACACCATCTGGTTTCCAAGTGGGATAACCAAATCCGATACTTTGCAGTTTGGTCGATTGGCCGACTTTCAGACCCAACTCGCGAAAAAACATAAACTCGGCAGCATAAATCGGAGTCGAAATTCGGTAGAAGGTAGCTAAATCGTGCTGCGCTTTTTGTTCTGGCTTATCGCCGATCTGAGCAATTCCCTGCAATTGTCCTTCGCTAATTTGATAGGACGCCTTAATTTTTGTTCCGCTGAGTGTGTCGTATTGGGCCGATTGCAGTTGGCCATCTTGGCTATAGTGGGTACGGACGGTTGCCGCAACTTGACCACCGCCTTTCGGATTGGAATGAGACCAAGTGTGAAAGCCGTCTTCGGCCTTCGTAACGATGAAGGTTTCAGTACCGGCATCAAATTGTTGAAACTTCAACACATACTTTCCTTGCAAAACTACCGTTCCAGGAAGTGTCGGGGGGACAGTGGGGTCGGCGTTGGCCGTTGATCCTTGGGCTAAGGCCTCGACATCGGCGAGTAATTGATCTAGCGATTGGCGATTGAGGTAATTACCTCGCAACCAAACGGATTCGATTTGACGCACGGCGCTGATATCTTCGAGAGGGTTCCGATTGAGCAGCACGAGCGAGGCCGTCATCCCCGGCTGAATGAGCCCGCGTTGGTCGGCGACGCCGCACAACTTGGCGGCATTAATCGTGGCCATCTTAAGGATTTCCGCATTGGGGATCTTCGCGGCCGCAAATCGTTCCATTTCGTCGTGTACTGCGCTGCCGGCGAACACATAGGGATTCGCTAGATCGGTACCGATGACCAACGTGACGCCTTGGCGATGTAGTTCGCCAACCAATTCGATCATGGCTGGTAATGCAGCGCGAGCGCGGGGACTGAACGACTCGTATTGGCGATTTTGCCAAAAGCTAAGCATCGAAGGGCTGACATATTTCATCCTTGGATCTTTACGGGGATCGTCTTGATCATCAGTGATGCGCCCGATGCTGGCCATTACGATTAAAGTTGGGACATGCACTATTCCGTTTTCGCGTTGTTGATCGATGACGATTTTCAACTTCTCTTGATCGACCTTAGCCCATTGCGACCACCCTTGAAACGCTTTGACGGTTGGCGAACCGGCAACTTCAGGAGCTTGGGTCATTTCGTTGAACAGTGGCGCGAACCCTTCTAGATGTTCGATCGCATTTTGGCCAGCCGCCGCTGCTTCAGCGAGTGTGATCGAGTAAGGAACGTGTCCTGTGACAGGCAATCCCAAGCGTTTGGCTTCGGCAACTGCGGCCAAATAGACTTCGCGTTTGAGCAGACTATAGACTTTGATTTGATCGACCCCGGCGTCCGCCAATTTTCGCACAGCGACGATCGCTTCGTCGGCCGTTTCGACTGCTTCCGAAAAAGGCCAGATTGGCGGTTTACCATCGACAATTGCGCCGGTCGCAGTAATGTCAGGCGTCAACACTTGTCGTTCGGCCGCCGATCGTTTTAGGGCCAAAATCATATCCGTTGGTCCGCCGAGGTCGCGTACGCTGGTGATACCGTGGGCCACCAATAGTGGTGCAAAAGTATCAACATCGGAAACCAAATGCACATGGGAATCGAACAATCCAGGGATTAGAAACTTGTTGGTTCCATCAATGACCCTGGCGTCCGCGGGAATCTCGATCTCCGACACATCACCCACGATACGGATCTGGCGGCCGACGATAACGACCCGCTGATCGGGGACGATTCTGCCGACCGCAACATCGACGACTTGCACATGGTCAATGACTTGGGTTGGCGAGGATTTGGTTTGTGCATGCAATTCAATTGCCGAACACAACACCGCAATGGCGAGCAACCATGGGACAAAACAAATGGTCGAGATGACTAATTGCCATCGGCGCATGCAGGCTCCTCGTTTAAGGGCTGGTTAAGAGTGTTTTTGGAATTTGGATACCGACATCTTCGCGAACGATTACTCGATCTTGGCAATTATTCAACAAACTTTGATGGCTAGCGAATAAACAAATCGGGTGGATCTCGACACTTTTAGTCGCCCGTTTGGGGCGCGCGATTTCAGCTATTGATATTTGTTTGTTCTGATCAGCGTTGGCGGCGCCGAGACGACCACAACGTCGATCCCAAGAGAATCGCTATACCAGCCAATTGAGGTTCTGGAATCGCGGTCAAGTCAACGAAGGCGAGAAACTGCCCCGAGGTCGCGAAGACATTGGTGCTGCCGACAAAAAATCCAGAGCCATTTGTCCATATGATTTGACCATTGCCCAGTTCCAAAACTCCGCGCGGGCCAAGGTCCTGTGCGGCAACAATTCCTAAACTATTCCCTAAGGAATCGAATTGGTAAATACCAGAGGGCGCTGAAAATCCGGCGGCCAGTAAATTTCCGTTATTGCTGGCAAACAACTGTTGAGGAAAATCGATGCTGTTTACTCCGTTGGATACGTGAAAAGTTCCCGTTAAGTTACCATTCAAGTCGTACCATTCGAGCGAGTCATTGCCAATGTTTGACGCCAAGACTTGACCTTGATAGTTGACTAGATCAAACAAACTGCCGTTGGTGGCAATCGATCCTGTGATGGAGGTCGAAGCAATGTCGATAAAAACGATCGAGTCACCGGAAGCACCATTGTTGGTTCCTGCATTGGTCACCCACACCTGGTTACCGACAACTTCCATGCCCTTAATGTTATCCAAACCCGCGTTTCCAATCAGACCTAGATAATTCCCGGTCAGATCATAACGAAAGATTGAATCAAATATTTGGTCGCTGACCCACAATTGATCCCCGACTTGCATTGCATGTTTAGCAGTCGAACTAAAACCCGATGTAACTCCAGCCCAACTGAGGAAATTTTGTTGGACCAGGGCGCCGGTGGTGGGATCAAATAAATGTGCAGCGCGATTGGTCGAGTCGACGCCTAAAACATATTGTTGAGCAGAAACCTGAGTAACATTTGCCCCGAACAGAACCAGACAAAACAACAACAACAAGATTCGATTGACCATTGGTGACCCTCCCTTTCGTAATCGTTATTCCTAGCACGCACGTGGAATGACACTAGGAACAATCTAATTGCCCATAAAGCAACGGTCAACCATGCATTTCCGGCACACTTACAACAAAAAAGACGGCCCATCGAAATGGAGCCGTCTTTGTCTTTTTAAGTTCTGTTGTCAAACCATTGCATGGAACTGTCGGGTTCGTTCGCCAATTGAGCAACAGGAATGAATGCTCTTATATCATCGTATTCGACTTATAAGCCTTTGTAATTGTAAGACGGATTTCGAGGATCAAAATCTAGATCCGTCAGGCCAACATTTAGTTTTACATTCACATAGGTGTATTCTTCGATCAACTCGGGTTTGCCACCCGCCTTGGAAGGCCAATCATAAGCGGCATAGCGAACTGGAATCTGCAATTCGTCATCGATAAAGACATGGGCCACATGGAACTCGTAGGGTTCGCGACGTTCTTTGTGCAAGACTTGAATGCGCGTGCAAGATCGACCGTTGATTTTGACATCTTTGGTGTACTCCACTTCGCACATGCCCGCCGCACGATCTCGTTCCGCTTTTTCCACAAGCTTGCGAACTAAGTTTTCCAGACCTGCCTCATAGATCGGATGGCGATTGTTTTGCATGGCCAGCCAGCCAGTTGGATCGAGGTGAACGGTTTTAAAACCGATCAGACCCGACTCGTGTGCGATGATTTGACTCTTATTTTGACCTTCCACAAAAATCACTTCGCGGCCGGCAACGGGCTTTGGTTTAATAAACCGCATGTAAACGCTAAATGGAACTTGACGACCTTCGACCTCGCGGGCGTTGCGAATTTTTATTTCCATCGCTTCTTGATCGTTGACCTTGCCATTGACCTGTTCACGTTTAACCAAGGTTGCCGTGTAGTCAAAGATGTTCGTCCGCATATGCCCCAGGCCATTGTGAGCCAAGTTAATGGCTTCGTCTAAGGGATGCGGTGGCGCCGAAGTCACTGGCGATTCGGAGCGCGCGACCGAAGCAACGGGGCCGGTTTCTTTGGTCGTGTCAGTGGCACCATTGTCAATCAGTTTCGAGACGCGGAAAACAGGTTCCGTAGTTTGTTTCCCGCCGTTTGATCCTTCGGTGACTTGCGCCCAACCGACGGAAGTCAGTGTAGCTAAACTTGCTGCGGAAACGCCGAATTGCAGCCAACGTCCCAGTCGTTTCAATACCATTCTGCCATCCTCCTTGAATGCGCAATCGGCCTGTTTTTCTATTGCGGTCCGCCGCCCGATGACCACATTTGCAAACGAACGATTGAACGAGTTCGGAACTCCATCGATGGTTATACACCGTTGGTTTGTTTTGCACAACGAAATAATTCCGGCCCTTGGGAAATTGCAGGCGAGGGATGCTAGCGTACTCGGGCCGGAAATTTATTTCTACTTGGTGTTAATATCGAATGGCTTAAACCAAACAAACAGTCATTTATATTGCCGAACAATCACAACTTGCACGGTCGCTACAAATTGCCAACTGCGCGCTCGATTTATTGGATTTTTTGAGATGAAGGCGAAATAAAAGTTCAAATATTTTTCAACCAAATTGAAATGGCTAGGGAAGCAATCAATGCTCATTGCTTACCCGCGCCAGGGCGTGGCTGCCGGTGTTTCACCGGCGGCGGTGGTGGCTGCCGGTGTTTCACCGGCAGCGGCGGTGGCTGAGGGTGTTTCACCGGCAGCGGTGGTGGCTGCGGGTGTTTCACCGGCAGTTACGAGCGAGTTTCCTAGCCGTCAGACTTTCGCTCATGCCAGCGAGCTGCTAGGGGCCGAAATTTTGAATGGCTAGAAAAGATAACTCCGCGACCTAAGGATTGGCGAGGGTGGATGGACAGCGGCAAAGCGAAATGGCACAATCGTTGCGCTGTTCCGAGACCTGTCATTGACCTGTCATTTCGCCTTTAAAACGTACCTAATCAGAACAATTTCACAATTTTATCGAGGACTTCAAGCCATGTTTGGTGAAGCCTATTTGAAAAATAAATGCGCCGCTTTATTTGCTTTGTGGTTTTGCTATCTGTCGTTGCCATTGTTGCCTGCACAGCAAAAATTGACGGCAGATTTGGTAATCGTGGGTGGCCCGGTCATCACAATGGACCGAGCCCAGCCGATCGCTGAGGCCCTGGCGATTCGCGGGCATCAAATCCTAGCGGTTGGCGATTCAGATCAAGTCCGTAATTGGATCGGTCCGGATACGCAGGTAATCAAATTGGAATCCGGCCAAACGGTCGTTCCCGGCTTGATCGAGGGCCATGGCCACTTTTTGGGGTTGGGCGACTCGCTAATGTCGCTCAATTTGATGGAAGCGAAAACTTGGGACGAGATCGTGGCTCAAGTCGAGGCGGCTGCCAAAATCACACCGGCAGGGCAGTGGATTGTGGGCCGGGGATGGCATCAATCAAAATGGGACCAAATCCCGGAACCTAATATTCAAGGCTATCCAACTTCGGATTCACTCAGCAAAATATCACCCAACCATCCCGTTTTGTTGGTGCATGCCAGTGGACACATGAGTATGGCGAACGCTTACGCGATGCAGCAAGCTGGTGTTGACCGCGATACGGCAGAACCTGCAGGTGGCGAAATATTGAAGGATACCTCTGGGCAAGCGACGGGAGTGTTTCGGGAAACAGCTCAGCAGTTAATCCAGCGGGTTTATGCTCGCGATCAACAACGATTGTCAGCCGAAGAACGCTTATCCAAAACCACGCGCGCCATTCAACTTGCGGGCGCCGAATGCGTGCGTTATGGAATCACCAGTTTTCAGGATGCCGGCACGTCGTTTGGGCAATTGCGAGTGTTGAAACAGTTCGCGGCATCCGGTCAATTACCGGTGCGGCTGTGGGTGATGATTCGTGACGATATGGCGGCGATCGAACAGCAATTGGCGGCGGCGAAATTGATCGGTTATGCCGATCATTTTTTAACGGTCCGCGCGATTAAACTTTCAATCGATGGCGCATTGGGCCCCCACGGCGCTTGGTTATTGGCGCCGTACGCCGACTTGCCCACCTCCATGGGGCTCAATACGGCCGATCTCAGTGTTGCCGCCCGATTGGCGGAACTAGCCAATACGCACGATTTCCAACTGTGTGTCCATGCAATTGGCGATCGGGCCAATCGCGAAGTACTCGATATTTTTGAACGCACATTCAGCGCAAATCCACGGGCGGTACCTCGTCGTTGGCGAATTGAGCACGCTCAGCATTTACATCCCGACGATATCCCACGGTTTGGAAAATTGGGCGTAATCGCGGCGATGCAAGGCGTGCATTGTACTTCGGATGCGATTTTTGTTCCTCAACGATTGGGGATGCTACGCAGTGAAAATGGTGCGTATATGTGGCGGAGTTTGATTGATACAGGGGCGATCGTCACAAACGGAACGGACGCCCCAGTTGAGTCGATCGATCCATTTGCTTCGCTGTATGCCAGTGTAACTCGCAAGCTAAAAAATGGAGACACGTTTTTTCCTCAACAAGTAATGACGCGCGAAGAGGCGTTGCGCAGTTATACGATAGACAATGCCTATGCGGGTTTTGAAGAATCGATCAAAGGTAGTTTGGTGCCCGGTAAGTTGGCGGACTTTATAATATTGGATCGCGATTTAATGAACTGTCCTGCGGAAGAAATCCTAACGACCAAAGTATTGAAAACGTTTATTGGCGGTCGACTGGTCTACGAGGCGAAACAGTAGATTTGGGAATGGTTCCAAGGTTATTGGGATTCATCGCGCGTATAGCCGAGCTGTGCCATTCGTTGACCACTTTGTTCATAGGCCGCAGCGGGCAAATCGCTAACTCCTGTGGCGTCGATCCATTTATTGAAATAGTGAAACAAGGCGCATACCATAACGGCGTCGTAAATCGCTTCGTCAGTCCACCCAGCTTTTCGGACTAAGGCGACATCGTCTGTTTGGATTCGAGACGAGTTTTCAATGATTTTGTCCAAATATTCAAATAAAACTCGCTCAGCTTCGCTAATTGGCGCCGTTTGATAATCGTCCAAAACGGCTTGGACCATCGGCCGATTTTCGAGCAACACAGCTGCGACCGCAGCATGAGAACCCGTTCAGAATAAGCAATCGTTTCGGCGAGAGGTGAAGGCTGCGATCAATTCACGAAAACCGGGGGACAAAGGTGAAGGACCGCGCATGACCGATTGTGTAAAGACCGATAGATGTTTGGTGCGTTCCGGTTTGAAGGCAAATAAATGCATGATTTGTGGAATGGGGACTCCTGCCGCGCGCATGGCTTTGATAGATGCGGCGTATTCCCCCTGGGGCTCACTGTTTTCGACATCGGGCAAAAACATTGGATGCATTTGAATTCCTTTGTACAGCCAGTACACGCATCAATAGTCGCAACTATTCCTTGATACCGTAACGTTTAATCTTTCGATCGAGTGTTGAGCGTTCGATACCCAACAGAGTCGCCGCACGGCTTTTGTTCCAACTGGTCGCCAACAAAGTAGCCGATATGTGTCTCGCTTCCATTTCCTCCAGCGTGGCGGGGCGAAATATCGCGGGCAATGTGTGAGGAGATTCCATCTGCGATTCACTGGCTGTGGTTAGGTTGCTCAGCAACAGGTCATCTGGTTCGATTTCTTGGTGTTGGCTCAAAACCACGGCGCGCTCGACGACATTTTTTAGTTCGCGAATATTCCCGGGCCAACGGTATCTCATTAAAACCTGAAGCGAGGCGGGAGAGAATCCGGCGAGTTTTCGGCCGGTGGCGCGATTGAAAGTTTGCAAAAAATATTCAGCTAGTTCCGGAATATCGTCCGGTCGCCGGCGCAGTGGCGGGACTTCAATCGTCACTACATGCAAACGAAAAAACAAGTCTTTGCGAAAAATCCCTTCGCGGACGGCCTTTTCCAAATCGCGATTGGTTGCGGCAATTACTCGGACATCGACTTTAAGTGATTTGCTCCCGCCGACGCGTTCGAATGAGTGTCCTTCCAAAACTCGCAAAAATTTTGCTTGAATTGCCGGACTCATTTCGCCGATTTCATCGAGCATCAGCGTGCCTTTGTCAGCCGATTCGAATTTGCCAATCTTGCGTTCGGTCGCTCCGGTGAACGCGCCTCGTTCGTGCCCAAACAGTTCGCTTTCCAACAACGATTCCGTCAGTGCAGCGCAGTTCAAACAGACAAAGGGGCCTTCTTTGCGGGGGCTATTAAAATGAACGGCCCGAGCAACTAATTCTTTGCCGACACCACTTTCGCCGCGAATCAATACGGTGGCGTTGCTGGGCGCAGCGCGGGCAATCTGTTTGTGGACTAACAACATCGCTTCACTGCTGCCTACGATTTCGCTGGCAACACCCAGTTGTTGTCGCAACTGATCGATTTCCGAACGAGTCTTACTCAGATCTTCCACCAGTTTTTGCTCGCGATAGCGAGTTCGCAGCGCCAGGCCGATCGTCTCGGCGACGGCCAAGGTAAACTCCAAATCGTCGGGATCGAGGAATTTGTCCGGTTTGGTTGAATAGAGATGAACTAAACCTACCGTACGATTGTTAAGTCGAACCGGAGCGCAGATGACGCTAGTGGCCGCAATCACCCCTTCGGCATCCCGCATACCCAAGGCACTGTCGTCTTGGATGTCGCGAGCCAAAACGGCCTCGCCATCGCGAAGCACCGTTTCGGCCAAGAATTGTGACACACGTTGATATTCGGGCAATCGCTCGGAGTGCCAAGCAACGATTTCCAATTGACGTGGATCGGAAATGCGAGCGCCAGTTCGCGGGACCATCAATACGCCACCCGCATCGGCTTGTGTGCCATCGATCAGGGTGTCCAGCGCCATTCGCGAAATGCCGCGGACCGAAGTTTCATTTGCCAATTCAAAGGCCAAACGGCATAACATCGTGGCGGTTCGACTGGCTTTGGGGATCGACTCAAGCGGCGCGTCGTCGGCTTCTTCCAAGAATTTGGTTTTTTGGCGGCGATGAGTAATGGTTGTAGGTTCGGTCGGAATCGACGTTTGTGTCGGTTGATCGTCGTCGATTTCCAGGCCAACTAAGGTCTCCGGGGCGATTTCGTTTTTCGCCAAATGTTTTTTGTCGTAGGCCGCGTTGAGGTCCGTGACAAACACCAATTGGGTATTGGCAATCCAAATGACATCGCCCGGCTTTAGCGGCCGGTCACTGACTAGTCGTTCCGTCCCCAGTGCCGTACCGTTTCGGCTGTTGAGGTCGCGGACCATCCACTGGGAATTTGTAAAGAACACTTCCGCATGCTGACGGCTGGCCTGTTCCTCGCGAACGACAATGTAATTCGTAGGAGCTCTGCCGATTGTAAGATTTCTGCCGGGAATAAGTCGGAAAACATCCGACCATTTTTGCCCATCCCGCATGACTAAATAGGCGACACCTGAGGTCGTTTTGGCTTTTTCAGGGCTTTTTGTCATGGAATTCCCCCCAGGGTTGCGATCAGGATGTATGTTAATTCACGCAATTCACGCATCCAATAGGCAACTTTCTTGCATTTCCCGGATCGGCCAACTAACCTAGAATGGAACGTACACATTTCATTCTATCGATTGAAACCCGATCTGTGCTAGTCTTGACTGATTTTGCCGGTGCGGCAGCTTGGCAATTTTCAGCAAACGGCCTTGGGAAACAATGACGAAAAAGAAAGAAAACGGGGCAAGGCTTTTTTTGGGGAGCATGGTAATGGCAGCTCGTGTGAGCAACCTAGGTATTCGGTTTCTGACAGCGGCGATCGCATTGGCGCTCGTGGCCTGTGTCAGTCAGGTCCAAGGACAAGGGGGTGGTTTTGGATTTTTCCAACAAGCCATCGGTGGTATTCGTGTTGATCCAAACAACGCGCTGACCGGTCAAATGGACCAGTTAGATGCGGAGCTAAGGACCAAGTTGGCCAAGCAGCTCAAAGCTGCCGACGCTGACATTAAACAAGCTGGTATGCGAATGATTTCGCTAAAGGGCGTACAAACCGAGATGACGAAAGCGTTGTCAGCCGGTAAGCCAATCGACGCAGAATTGCAATATCTGTGCGGTATCCAACGCATCGAATATGTCATTGCGGACCCCGAGAACAACGATGTGATTTTGGCTGGCTTTGGCGAAGATTGGCGAGTTAATGAACTCGGTAATGTCGTCGGCGTGACCACGGGCCGTCCAGTTTTAAAATTGGAAGATTTGCTGGTGGCAATGCGGACTGTCGAAAACGCTCGTCGTGATTACGGGATTTCCGTTTCAATTGATCCGACGGCTGAAGGCGTTGACCGATTACAAAAGTTCTACTCGGGAAATTCGTTTGATCCCTCCATGGTCCCCCAAATTGAACAAGCGATGGGCGATAACATGATCTCCCTAACCGGCATTCCTGCGGATAGCCGGTACGCACAAATCCTGGTCGCTGCTGATCATAAAATGAAACGCCTGTCGATGGGATTAGATCCTGCTCCAATTGCAAATTTCCCCAGCATGTTGGAGATGATTCAAGCCAAAAACGCCGAAATCCGTACCATGTCGCCTCGTTTCTGGATGGAATGTGCTTACCAACCATTGGCCAAGAGCGAAGATGGCTTGGTATGGAACTTACGCGGCACTGGCGTTAAGACTTTGACCGAAGAATCGTTTGTGACTCGCAAAGCCGGCAAACAAGACAAAGCTGCCAAGGCCAACAAGTTTGCTTCACAATGGGCAGACATGATGACCGAACGTTTTGAAGAGCTGGCTTCCGCAGAACCAATTTTTTGGGAATTGCGGAACTTGATGGACATGAGCGTGGTCGCTGCTTTGATCGTAAAAGAAGACCTATTGGCAAAGGCCAGTTTGGATTTGGCCGTTATCAATGGAACGGACAACCAAGTCTCCACGCCAACCTGGAATGTTCCTAAAACGGTTCCAGCTCAATGCAGCTATGTTCGCACCAGCCGGTCGTGGATTGTAACTGCCAGCGGTGGGATCCAAGTGGATTCGTGGTCGGTTGTTGCCCAATCAGAAACAGTTAATGAACTGCGTAAGTCAGGCGATGCCGCTTTAAGTCGCACCGCCAATCGCTGGTGGTGGAACGCTACCAACTAATCAACTCATTGCAGTTGTGGCAGATTACCCAGGCTGTCCAGGTTTGCAAAATTCAAAGGCCGTCCCGATGAGGGACGGCCTTTTTTGTTTTGAGCGCGTATTTTTGTGCTGGATAGGTGTATTCAGCTGAAAATCGTTGGAATTCGGTCGATAGATCGAAATCGAAAGTTCTCGCCCCCGTGAATTTGGTCAAAACGCCCGAGTTTTACTCGGCATCCTCGATGATTTCTTCAACTATATTGCCGCCCAATTGCCCATTTTTATCGGCGGAAATGAACACCGGAAGTTGAAACGAGTGGACTTGGGGCCGATTGCAACGTAGATGTCGCCAGCGGGCAGGGGCCGAGATTCGGAAGAAATCTTGGTTTGAAATATTCCCGGCCATGGGTAATGGGGAACTTTCATGAGGCTCGTTACGTCTGGGACTATTATCCATCGTATAAAGAAACTTACATTGGAATCGAATATGACCCGTTTGCTGATTGGGGCCCGTTTGTCGTCGTTAAACGGGGGCGCGTTTCTTTCATGTTTATCGTTGGCAGGTTGGTTGTTGCTGGCAAGTTTTCTGCCAGCTCAAGATCCCCCAGACGATCCGCCGCAATTAGCTGATCCACCCAAAGTACCGGGTTGGATTGTTGAACAATCCATCTATATTCCTTACGAAAAAATTCGTTCAGTATTTGAAAAACAAGACCGCGGCGTCTTTGTACCGTACGCCCAATTTGATGCCCTGTGGAAGCAGGCTCAGGCCAACGTGTCGGGTGAAAACCCCAATGTGCCGCCTGCATCCCATTTGTTGGTATCAGCGAATTCGCGTGTTGTCCTCGAACGACAATTGGCGCAAATAACAACCACGTTAGCAATTGAGTTCTTGAAAACAGGTTGGCAAGAGATTCCGTTAAATTTGCAGAACGTATCTTTAAAATCGGCTAAGATCGACGGACGCGATGCGCGAGTGATCAAAAAAGAGGACGGCAGTTTTTGGTTAATGGAAGAAGTGACCGAGGCTCCGGATACGGTCGAGTTGGAATTGGAATACGCGCTCGGATTTCCACCGCAATTAGGACAAAATCAAATCACGCTGTCGATTCCGCGGGCCACGATCAATCGTTGGGAAATTGGCACAGCGGAATCAGACGTAGACATTCAAGTAACACCAGCTGCCGTATTGACGACGGTCGATGGAGAGACTCCAGCAACTGAGAACTTGAAAAGCAAGATTGTGGCTTTGGTCGGCAATTCTTCAGAGATAAATATTGTATGGACGCCGCGTAGTGTCGGTGCTGAAGGTTTGTCAGCTTTGGTAATGGTCTCGAGTGAGTCGACTGTCCGGTTTCAAAAGAACCTGACGACGTTGAGTCAAGTTTTGAATCTGGATGTGCAGCGTGCGACACTGGACAAATTAGTATTGCGACCGCCCGCAGGATTTCGAGTTGTCAATGTGACGGCCGGCAATGTCAAACGCTGGCAAATGGATGAAGCCGGGACAGACTTGGTCGTCGAATTCTTTGAGCCCGTCAAAGGCAAGCTTTCCTTGGCATTAATGCTGGAAGCTCCTGAAGAACAACGACAGAACAACCAGTGGCGCATTGGCAGCGTTGAGGTGGTTAATGCCACGCAACAACCGGGCGAGTTGTTGATTCAAACCGATCCCGGACTGCGCGCTCAATTATCGAGTGCAATCGGTCTAACGCGAAACGATCGTGAATCGAAACCAAACGATAATCCATCAACACCTATTACCTTTAGTTTTGTCTACGCTGCAGTTCCTTATCATGCGGTATTTGAAGTAACGGAATTGCAACCGCGGATTAAAGCCAACGTAGGAATTTTGGCCCAATTGCAACCCACCAAAATGACGGCCGATTGGACCGTGCAACTGCAAATCACCGAACGTGGCATTTACACTTTGCCTTTGATCATTCCCGAGTCTTGGGAAATTCTTCAAGTTACCGGATCATCAGTCGCTGACCATGTTCCAGTTATGGTCGACAAATACATGGCGGACCCAGAAAATCCGACACGCTGGAACGTGGATTTGGGCCGTGAAGCAATTGGCAATGTTGCACTGACTGTAAGGTTGCAATTAAAAACCGTGGCGTCAAGTTTGGTGGACCAACCCGGCGTCCCTGTCGAAATTCCATTGCAATGGCCGACTTTGGTACCGGGGACAGTTGAATCCAGTCAAGGCGTGTTGACCCTCGAATTTCGTGATAGTCTTTCGGTGACAACCGCAGACAATGCAAACTACCGTCGCGGTGACGGAGGTTTCGGAACCAGTGAAGGCTGGCAACAGGTTCAATTTGAGTTCATCGACCAACCGACGGATTTGTTGTTGACGGCGACGCGGCGTCAGCCTCGAGTGTTCGTGGATCAATTCTTGCAAGTAACGACGGAATCGGGCTCTCTGCGACATCTGGCCGAGTTGGATTATGAAATTCGTTTTAGTCCTGTAAAAGTATTGCGGATCGATATACCAGTCGAATTAGAATCGCGGTTGCAATTGTTGGGCACGGAATATCAATGGCAAAAATTGAATCCGCAACCAACCGATGTGGCGGCCGACGAAGCAGCCTGGGAAGTGCGCGGACCGTCGGAATGGCTGGGAAATTATCGCATCAGTTTTTCGTGGGACCTGCCACTGACCAGCGTGGATGTGGGAGCGTCTCAGTCGCTGTCGATTCGCGGTTTACAACCCAAAGGGGCGGACAGAGCACGCGGCCAGGTGGTAATCAAACGAACAGAGCTATTTGACATACAGACGGATGCCAATTCGCAAGGACTTCGCCCCATCGACCCGACAACCGACCTGTTTGCGGGGCGGCGCATTGATGATGCCGTGGCGGCCCTAGAGTTTGTAGATCGCTGGAACTTGGGACTCACGCTGTCTCGATTTGCCCTCTATGAACTGAAACGCACCAATGTTCCCAAAAGCCTGATTCGCGCAGTTTGGTTGCGACAAGGTGAGCTTTCAGTTGTGGCAACTTATCAAGTGCAAAGCGTGTTGCAACGACTTGTAATTCAAATGCCTCCAGGTTTTGATCCTTCAACTGGATTCAGCAATAATGCGGTTTCGATCGATGGGCAACCAGTGGCGATTGAGCAAGGTGGCGCAGGTGAGTTAGTGCTAAATTTAGGAAATCGCGATCGCAATCAGATCATGTTGTTAGAAATTCGATACAGCATGAAAGCAGATTCTCCTTCCATTCCTGTTCCCACGTTTGCGGACGATTGTGCGGTGCAAGCCACCAAACTTGTGGTTTACATTCCGCAAGAGATGATACCTACAGCCGCAACCGGTCCTTGGACTGATTCTCGTATTGAGGAGGAACCGAATTTCTGGAAACGATTGTTCACTCGCCGCGCGACAGCTGATAATCGTTGGTTGGCCTGGATCCAAACGGACTCGGTTCCTGCCTCAAAATTCGGGCGATTTGAAACCGACGGCCGCGCATATGTCTTTTCGACCATGCGACCCGTTGCCGGGGCTGCCGGGGCGCTGAACATTCAATTGGCACGCGACTGGGTAATCAATCTGGGGATCGCTGGGTTAATTCTAATCGTTGGCATATTGTTAATGCGAGTTAATTTCGCTTGGCGCTGGATTGCATTGGCTATCGGGTGTACAGCACTGTTGGTGCTATCGATAGGCTCACCAATTTTGGTCGAACATTTGCGGATGGAATATATCGGGTTGGCCGTGGCGCTTGTGATGGTTCTATGGGTGTTGGTTGCCATTGCCGCCGGTTGGGGTAATCGCCGCCAGACGCCACGTCGGGTGGACGCTTCGCTAAATCCGACTCCGCCAACGAATAACCCATCAAGTCCACCGTCGACAAATCCACCGTCGACAAATCCACCGCCGACAAATCCATCGCCGACAAATCCATCGTCGACAAATCCACCGTCGACAACTTTACCGCCGCCGAATGCAACTTCTTAGTTGGGGTCAGAGGCGGCGATTGATGGCGACCTCAATTTTCGAGGTCTGACTTCGGAGCCCGTATGTTGTTCGTGTTGGTTGGAATTGTTTAAATTTTGTTTTCAAAAGCGAACCTGAACCATGGACACTTGTTGTCATCAACTGAAATTGTGGTATCGCCATTTGTTGTCGCTGTGCGCACTGGCTGTCGTGATTCTGGTGGCCATGGGCGTTGCCGGTACAGGATCGGCGTTTGCGCAGACCAGTTCACCGGACAAAAATGTATCCGATTGGGAAAAGTTGAGGTTGGTTTATGTTCCTTTTTCCGAATTGCCTGCGGTTTTAAACGCGCCTCAAGAGCGTGTTTTGTTGAGTCGTGAAGAAATAGTTCGACTGTTGGGCAATCGGGCTCCAGAAAAGGTGCTCACTCCTAATCTAGTCGCTTGGCGATCGGCGCAATACCAAATTGAACTTGATGGACAAGTTGGGACGTTAAAGGGAAAACTCGTTGTCGAGTCTTTGGCACAACAAGCGATCCCCGTAGAGTTGCCTTGGCAGAATTTGATCGTGCAAACGCTTCAAGTCGACGGCAAGCCCCCATTGGTTTTTCGTGATGAACAAGGGAAATGGTATTGGCTAATTCTTAAGCCGGGAACGTATGAATTAGAACTAGATGCACAATTTGTCGTCACGATTGATGGCGAAAGACAGTCACTATCGTTTCGATTGCCGGAAGTTGCGGCCAGCGCGTTGTCAGTTTCGGTTCCTGGTAATGTCGATGTTTTGTCGGGACCAGCGGTATTAAAGCGCGAGTTTAGCGATCCAGAAAATGTAACTCAGTTGGAACTGGCAGCCGGATCAGGCGCAATCGAATTGTTGTTGACGTTAAACAATCGGTATCGCACCAATCAGTTGTTATGGACTTGCCGGCAACTGCTGTTAGTGGAAATCAAACCGGAATCCGATCGGTTCGAAATGGTATGGGAGCCCCGTGTAATGCAGGGGCAATTGCGCGAGATTCGTGCGCCCATTCCCAGTGATTTGGAGATTGTCAATGTCAGCGGGGAAAGCGTCAAGCAATGGCAACTCGTGCAGGAAAGCGGCAATCGTTTGCTGACAATTCAATTGCACGACAATACGCAAGCCGCTCCGATTCAGTTATCGGGATTGCGCACCCGGCAACAACCGATTGGGCGAGATGTTTATGATTGGCGGTCGCCAGTATTGAATGCCGAAGGAGCCGCATACCAACCGCGGGTGATTTTAATTCAAGCAGATCCGGATTTGTGGTTAAGTGCACCACAAACTGTAGAGCAATTTGCTGTCGACCTGCCTGTTGCTGCGGCAATCGTCAATCGATATGCGGCGATTTTTCCGGAGATCAAGGATTTGAATCGCGCGGAAAAGCATCGAATTGCGTTGTTTTCCGTTGCAGATTTGCCTGAACTGCAAGTGCCGGTTCGTAAATCACCGACAGTGATTAGCGCGGTGGCCACTCATATTTGTGAGATTACCGAATCCCGTTGGCTGATGACGAGCGCTTGGCAGCTTGAAAATTCGGGGGATGCCAAGTTTCAATTTGAGTTGGAGTTACCGGCCCGAGTGCGCGTTTTGAAGATCCGCGATGAATTGGGCGAACTGCCCTATCGGATGATTGCTTCAACCAATCCCGCACAAATTCAAGTTGATTTGCGAGAAGGACTGAGTGTATTGCGGCCCGTGCGAATCATTGTGGAAACGGAATACATTCCAGAGAATTGGTTTGGTGAATGGTCTGAATTGAGCGATTCGTTTCAACCGCCGCGATTATTGGGAACCGACGAAGAGCGCGGCGTGGTGGCTATCGGCATGGAGAGCCGCTTTTCCTTGAACAGTGTCTCGGCGGTAGAAATGCGACCGTTGGGGCGTGACGATTTAAAGACTTATCGATTGGAACAGTTAAGCCCGGTCGTTGCCTATGAATTTGAAAACCGCCGGCCACAAGTTGACTTGGTGTTTGGTCGCAAGACGCCGCAGCGAGTGGTCGAGTCGATTACCTTTATCCGATTCGAACCAACACATCGCGCGGTTCACGGTGAACTATTGATTGACGTGCGGAATGTAGCCGCCAAACAATTTGCGGTCGAATTGCCGGCCGACGCCCCGGAAACCGCCTCTTTCTCTTGTGAGCCAGGAAACGAAATCGTGGAACGGAAACGTCGCGACGATTCCGCAACCGTAACGTGGGACGTGACCCTTGGCCGAGAAGTATTGGGTAACTTTAAGTTGTATGTGGACTACGAGATTCCAGTTACGACCGATTCACTGTCGGAGGTTCAATTGACACCGATTAAACTCGCCAACGCCGATTTGCAAACGACGGTTGCTGCCGTGGAAGGCTCAGCGGATATCGAGGTTGCCGTGCCAAGTAGTCTAATGCGTTTGCCGATTGACGAGCTGCAGAACACAACCTATCAACCAGGCCGATACTTGGTTGGATTATTCGATCTGACCAACCAAGTGACGGCTCCACAATTATCGAGTCAATTGCGTCAAATGGAATCGATTCCTACCGCGGTGGTTGAGGTTGCTGAAAATCGAGCCATCATCGGTGGCGACGGTCAAATTCAGGTGCATTCCAATTGGCGTTTGAAGACGACGTTCCCTAAGTTGTTGTTAGAACTGCCAGCTGATTGTGAGTTGTGGTCGTTGGAAGTTAACGGCGAGCCACAGACGGCAAAACAAGTCGCAACCGGCGTTGTGATTTCATTTTCCGAAGGTGACGGCGGAATTTCTCAAAACGTGAGATTTGCATACAGTTCACAGCCGGCCGACAAAGCCAATTCCGCAAATCATATTCTTGCTGCACCGCGATTGCGAATCCCAGCAGAGGAGGGTGTTACCGCTGGCGATGTTCCCGTTTTACGGTTCATTTGGAAAATTCAGACTCCTGCGGGCTACCGCGCAATTGAACCCAAAAAGCATTGGAGCGTAGCGGACGAACAGGGATTGCACGAGACTTGGTGGCAAAGGCAAAAGGGTTGGATGTTATGGGGAATAAATCGGGGCGCTGGCCTTTTGTCAACTACTTTTCTGGGGTCTCAGTTATTACCGCGTTTCGAAAAAGGGAGCGTTTCATCCCAGGCTTTAGACCGCAACGAAATGCCGTCGGTTACACTCGGTGGCCAATCCAGCAGCCCTATCCCGCAGAGGATTGATGACGAGTTGGGTCGGCTTGACGGTGACGATGCAAAAAAAGATAAGGTCGACGGACAATTAGAGCCAGCCCCGCCGCTTACAGCACCCCAAGAAGTTGCTTTCGAGCAGGGCAGAAACACGCCATCGACCCCACCGCAGGTTGGCAAACCAACGAGCGGTAGGCCTTCGATGTCCATGGGCGTTCAGGGATATCGCAGTCTGGCTATCGCCACTGATGCGGGGCCAACGACAACCTTTGAAGGATTGGGGCTAAAGTCGGGAATCGAAGTGACGTTGGTCAATCAACGTCTGAGCGATGCCTTGGCTGCGGTTCTCGTGGTCTGCATTGTGCTGTTAAGTCTTTGCCTAACTAATGTGTCCCTTTCGGCCAAACTCGGTTGGTTGATTTTTTTATTGCTTCTTTCCCTAATTGGGGTTTGGGTGCAACCGGTTGTGCCGGAGATTGGCAATGTTTTGGAAAAGCTCATCTGGGTTCCGGTACTGTTAATTGTTTTGCATGTCGTCCGATCGGTAATCCTGTCAATTTTCAGAGGCGTTGGTCGGCTTTTTGTAAGTAATGGACCATTCCGTCGCGTGTTTGCCAGAGCCTCCGTCTTGTTGGTTTTAGTCGTTACCAATCGAGGTTTGTCGCATGCTCAGGAAGACTCACAAAACGTCGATGAGCATGGTTATTTAAAACCAGTTCCGCCAATTGTCGTCGACGATCGGGTCGTATTGATTCCTTATGATCCACAGCAAAAAGAAATCAGCGGGGAACAACAATGGTTATTTTCGAAACGCTGGTATGACGAATTACGAGCTCAAGAGACTCCGGTCCACGAGATTAAAATGAACTTGCCGGAGGAATTAATTCTCCCCTCAACCAATTGGTCGGCCGTTGTGCAAGGCGATCGTTCAGTTCGATTCACGACCAATGTCGAATTAACTCTCCCTGACGATCAATGGCGTCGAATTCCCCTTGATGTGGAAAACGGCGTTTTCGTTTCGGCATCAATCAACGGTGAACCCGTGGCGCTGTTACCGGCCAGGACGGATTCCAAACAAGCGAACGACCAGGCCCCTGGTGGCGGCCAAATGCAATTGCTGGTCCGCGGACCAGAACCCCAACAAATCAGTTTGGTAATTGAATATGCAATTGTTAAGTCACCCGGTGGTTGGCGTGTCGATGGCCGATTGCCGTCAAGTGCTGCAACTCAAGTAGGCCTGTCGACCGGAGAGCTTGTCGGCAGCCTTGACTGGCGAAGTGAGGCCTTGCATTTGCGACGTGAAGTGACACCTGACAACCAGTTTCCCAGTATGGGCGTTCATGATGGTGGCAAGTTTCGGTTGACCTATCAATCTCCGGCCATGCAAACGGATTTGTCACGTCAAAATTCGGCGCGTTGGCAACATCAGATTTTTATTCGTCCTACCCAAACGCATTGGTTGGCCAGCGTCGAAGTCAATATGAAAGAGGCGAGTCCCGGGTTCTCGCTGGAGTTACCGCCAAGTGCCATGATCGAAAAGATCGAGTGCAACAATCTAAAAAGTTGGACGCGTTCGTCGACTACTGAAAATCAAATTGACATTGAGCTTTTATCGGCCGCCAATCGAGAACAACTCAACCTCGAATTGAGCCTGCCGGCAATTGAGAAATTTGGCCCGGAGGGTTGGCTAGTGCAAATGCCGCAAATTGCCGGTTTTGCCGAGGCATCGGGTATTTTGGAAATCTATCGAAGCAGCCAACTAACATTGTCGGCCGCCGATCTGGTTTCGATTTATCGCGAAGACTTTCCTACGGATTCCAAAACACCTGGAGTATGGTCGACTTGGCAAAATGAACTTGAGCAAGCGATCGAATTTCAACGCTTTCGATTCGATCGAAAAAATGCCAGCGTTCGAATTGTCGGCGAACGAATGGCAAGTTCGTGGAAAACTCGTCACATGACTATCTTATCAGCCGAATTGGCAAAGACCGAGTTCGAATCGAGGATTGTGATTACGCCGGATGGTTACGCTAGTCACGATTTAGCATTTACGACCCCTGCCGGATTGGTGATCGAAGACTTGATTGTAACTCCGGCCGAGGGACAACCGGCTCGCGGGATCACTTATCAGATCGACAAATCAATGCTGGCGGACGGTCAACAGCGCTGGCATCTGCGGTTCACCGAACGCCAGTCCCAAGCGTTTGCCCTGGTCTTACGAGGAAAATTACCGACGGTGGTCGAGACAACGATCGCTTGGGAACCCGTGGCCTTTGAAAACAGTTCGTCACAGCGTTACGAATATGCGTTGGGCTCATCGCCTGCGCTCACAGTTGAAGTTTTGGAAGCGGAAGAAATCGAATACCGGTTACCCGCAGAAATGACAACTTGGCTGCAAGCGGCGCGAGTGCCCGCGACACAAAAAGCCTGGGTCTCGGAAACAGCGCAACATCGATTGAAAATTCGCGCTCAACGATTGCCGGCTGAGGTCGTATTTGATTCAATCACCGATGTTACGATTACGGCTCGGGCGATTGAGCAAACCGTGTTGTTGGAATGGATGATTACGCGAGCTGGCATCGAACAGGTCGAATTCGTATTGCCAGAGGTTTGGTCCGAGGCCAAATTGGATGGACCATGGATCAGTCGCGTGACGCGCGAGCCATTCGAAAATGATCAAATAAAATTTACCGTATATTTGCAGGATCGAATTCTGGGTGAATACCGACTGGCGCTGTCGCTCGATCAATCGTTGAGCACAGACAATCAAAGGGCGAGCTTACCGATTAATCTAACGGGCACCACACGCGACCGTTGGCTAACGGTTCAAAATTCTGGTCGTTTTGAGGTGGACGTGCAACCCGGTGAGGGCCTTGAGTCGGTTAACCGACAAAGGGCCCGTTTTCGAGAATTAGAGGCCAAGTTGGGCGCGGTATTTGTGACACAGGCCTATGCGGCCACCCGCACAGAGGGAACAGCACAAATTGCCTGGAACACGCTACCACGCACTTCGATCAGTACCGTTACGGCCGGTGTGCGATTTTCGGTGACTGAATTGATGCTCGATCGATCTGGATATTATTTGGCGAAACAGAATTTGATGATCACGAATCGCACCGAGCAAATCCTCGAGTTGGAGCTGCCGGCGGGTGCAAAGTTGCTAAATTTGCGAGTGGATAGTCAACCGGCTCGACCGTTGCGAGTTGCCAATGCGATGGCCAACGTTGTTTCGATACCGCTGATTAAATCGTCTGAACTGAATTTGGATTATGCAATTGCGGTAATGTATGAAGGCGTTATTGATGATTTCGACATGCTGCGGGAGATGGATTTGCCATTGGCGATGACTCGAAATATTGAAACCGAGGTTTCCCATGTGCACCTCCATTTGCCTGCGGAACTGCGAGCGCTGCAGTTTTTGGGAACGATGACACAAGTCGACAACCCTAACGAGCTATCTCAAGAATTTCAAAGCTATCAGCAACAGATACTCCATGGAATCCACGATTCAATTAACTTGCGTGGTGGGATCGGTTTTAGTCGCTCCGAGCTGGATCGTCTCGAAGACTTTGTTGCGTCTAATTCATTTGGCAAATCGGCCATCGATTCGTCTCGTATGGTACCTGGGGAATACGCGTCGGTAATAACGATTGATCAACCCCAAGCACTGGTTGAAGAACTTAAAGAACTTCAGAGTTTTTACTCGCAAAATCTCAAAGGGAAAGATAGCGATTTCCAAGACAAAAATTTAGGAAATCGCTTGCAACTTCAATCTCGTGTTGCGCAACAATTTAATAAAAACGAAGACGCGTCCGAGCAAAATGGTCGACCCAATTTTCAAGTTGTCGACAACGAATTCGATGGGAGTTCGGGCGAGGCCGACAAAAAGCCAGCAGCAGGGCAACCGCAATTGTTAGGAAAGGGTCAAAGCGCAGCGTTGGGATTCAATAAAAACTCATTTTCAGATCGAATGCAACTAGGTCAACAACAGGGACAACAATCGGCACGATTTGATGAGGTGGAGAGCCTTCAACGCGACCAGTTGAAAGTTGATTTAGCATTGGTGGACCAGAATGAAAAATTAATCGCCGAATTTAATCAATCGCGGTCAAAGCGAGCAGAACAAGGGGAAATTGCTTTGGTCGATCCAATGCCAAAAAAAGAATTAGCAGATGAATTGAACATAATTGAACCTGATCGACGCCCTCAAGGAAACGGTCGAGCTGACCTTAACGGCGACGAATCTCGAAGTGGGGGAGCAGGCGGTGGCGGTTTTAGCCCCTTTCGGGGACGTGATACCGAAGGACCGGTTCAACCACGTGGTCTAGACTCTGCGACCGAGTCGGAGCAGATCAAAAGTGAAGAGGCCGAGGTGGCGCAAGATTCAACTTCTGCATCGGTACGTCATGCAGGGTTGTTTATTGACATTACACCCTCGGGGCAAACCTTTTATTTCCGCGTCCCCAAGGGCAAGCCACAATTGTCCGCTCAGTTTGTTGAACAAAGCCAGTACCATCAACTTTGGTCAACCGCTCAAATTGCGATTGGCATCGCGGTGGTTGCAGTACTGGCTTTAATTTCTCGTAAACGGATTTCAAAGCGTAGAACTTGAGGTTTGACTGTAAGCGTCCCCCAGCACCATTAACAATCAGCAAGGCTTTTCGGGGTGGCTACGGGGTTGCGGGCACGCAGCGTCTAGCGACCTTTGTGTTTTGCCAGGCGTTCCTGACGTTCACGGCGGCGGGCGCGGCGCTCGCGTTTGAAAATTTCGCGCTCTTTGCGCTCCGATTGGCGGTAGTTGCGAACC
>JBGSMY010000046.1:0-11377 GCA_041739975.1 Pirellulaceae bacterium | reverse complement strand
GCAAGGGAGTAGATTGATGACGACAAACTGGAAATTGAATTGCCCGGTAAGCGAATGCAAAACCAAGGTCAGCAAATACGACCGCGCGAATGGATGGCTGGTTACGGCGATATTGATTGTGGGTAGTTTTGTTGCGATCGTTGGCCTCGTATTGTTCAATCCAGGTTCCAATTTACAAAGCCGAGCAGTGCCATTGGATTGGAGAATTGCGAACCCAGATCAATCGTCCGTTCGGGAATTACACGAGTATGCCGATGTCGACGACTTCGATTCAGCGGATGCTTCGCAATTCGCAGAAATGGTTGAGTCGGCTTCGAGCGTTGTCACTCAAGTGGGCTTCAACGATGCTCAGTTATATACCTCACCGACAGTCGGCAAGGGGCGTACTGGTAATTGGTCAAATCTTAGGAATAGCGGTAAAGGCAATTTCGTACCGTTTTATCGACGGTTGCGAATTAACTATGACGCGGTCACCCGAGAGACTTATGCCAGGCAGTTGAGTTTTTTCCAAATCAAACTTGGCGCGGTTCAGCAAATTACCAATGGAATCGTATTATTAGCCGACCCGGGTGGGGTCGCAAAAGTCGAACAATCCAATCGTCAAGCGGAAGCAAAATCAGTCCATTTTGGCCATACCAGTCCGTTGCTGCAGCGTTGGGACCGTGAAATCCTGACAGCGGCCAAGGTCGATTCAACCGATTGCTTGATTCGTCAGTTTTATTCGCCAGCGACCGTCAGCAAACTCGTGGCGTTAGAAAAACAATATCTAGAAGACTGTGGTCGACAATTGCAGGATGTCCAAAGAACCTATTTTACTGTTGTGCCTAACGGGACCGGTTTCGAGTTCAAATTAACCGGACAAACCTATCGACAGTAAGTTGTTTTTGGCTATCACAAATTCACCGATCAATCATAATTGAGCAAAACTAATTTCATCGACCAACACCATTTCATTTCACAGTGAGAGAGGAAGCTATCGGGTTGTAATATGGGTGACGTATTTAATTTTTTTGGGAATAGTATTTACGCGGTAATGGCTGCAGTTGCCGCTTGGGGCGCTTACTGCGTTATCATCGTTTTCAATCGAGTGCGACAAAAACAATTTGCTTCGGAAGAAACTCAAATCGCATTTCTGGAAGCAATTGAACAACCTTTGGCGCGAGGTGATTTCAACGGTGCGACTCAAATCTGCGATGGCGATCGCCGCGCAGTTTGTCAATTGTCGCAAATGGCCATTGAAAATCGGCAATTGGGTTACGCCAAAGTCAAGCAATTGGTCGCGGATCGGTTTCATCGCGATGTGTTGCAGGATCTCGAATACCGATTGAGTTGGGTTAATACCGTGATCAAAGCGGCGCCGATGTTGGGGCTGCTGGGAACGGTGCTCGGTATGATGGGCGCTTTCTCCAAATTGGCTGCCGCTGCATCGGTCGATTCAACCCAATTGGCCGGTGACATTATGTTCGCGCTAATTACCACCGCACTCGGTTTGGCAATTGCCATTCCGTTGGTGTTGTGCACCGCGTATATCAATGTCCAAATTCGAAAAATGGAAGACTTGGTGTCCTTTGGGCTCAACCAATTCTTGGAAATTTTCCGCAATACGATGATTCGCTTTCCATCCAATAAATAGTGGGATCAGCAGATGTCAGAACATGACAAACTCGTCGAAGTAGACATAGTTCCGCGGAAGACAAAAACCGAGGAAGCCGATCTCGATATTACGCCAATGATCGACATCGTCTTTCTGTTGTTGGCGTTTTTTGTGATGTGTTCCAAAATGGATCCGACGGTGCCGTTAGAGTTACCCTCGGCCCAGTACGGTCAAGCGGTACCTGAAAAAAGCTGTGTCGTGTTGTTGGCCCAGGCGGGTGAAAACCCGGAAGTTTACAAGATCTTCAAGGGTCGTGCTGCTGACGACGCCGCCGTCGTTCCCATGGGTGAACCCGACGCCATGGAAACTGACATTGGTAATTTTGTGGAAAGCGAACTTTCTAAGCGGCCCGATTCGTTAGGCGTTTTGATCAAAGCAGAGGGGGAATTAAAAACCGGCACCATCGAAATGATCAAACGCGGGATTGGACAAAGCGAGTTGGCGAAAAATCGGCAGTTGTACATTGCGGTTGAAGATGGCGGTTAAGTTGTCGATGATTACGACGCTGCAGCGAATTTTGCAATTAACAGCGCAACGTTGGTAGCGGCGGATTGACCCGGCGTTTGGCTCCCCAGGCTATTGTTAACGAGGTATTACCATGAGCAATCGACCTATTGATGATTCCGATCATGATCTTGATCCGGTTGCGCCCAACAATGCTGACGATGCCTTCGATGAATTTGGGTTAGTTGCTCCAACCGGTGAACTGGTGGGGTCTTCGGAAACGTCGGGAAATGTCGGCTTTAATGATATGGCACCACAGCCGCAAGCAAAAAATGACGAATCGCTGCGGCAAATGGCTTGGAAGGGTTTTGAGGTTGCTTCGCCCGATGAAGTCGATGCAGACCCCGACGTGTCGTTCGTGCGGAAAGACCCTATGCCGCAAGACGAAATGGACATGACCCCGATGGTCGATGTCGTGTTTTTACTGCTGATCTTTTTCATGGTTACGGCTTCATTCATTTTGCAGCAATCCATCGAGACGCCGCCCGCCCAGTCTGAAGACGCGTCGACAAACACAACTGAAGAAATAATGGAAGATGAATTTATCGAAGTGATCATCGACCAAAACAATACATATTATGTGACCACCCGCGACGCTGGTGAAGAAGAATGTCCTAGCGATCGCGAATTGCGATCGCGAATTCGCAACGCCAAAATGGATTTTGGTGCCAAACGTTTGACGATCAAGGCCCATGTCGACTCGGTTCACCGCAAAGTTGTCACGGTTTGGGATGCAGGCGTGGCCAATGGTTACGAACGAATTGAGATCAAAATTACTGAAGTGGATTTCTAACGAACTGGAGTGGTTTGAACTGATGTTTCCATCAACGAACACTCTAAATTCGAAAAAATAAGAATACGAAATACGGCAGGCAACTGCCAAGGCGAGAGGGAATCAATGTCAACACGTACATTGTTGAATCAAATTGAACAGTCAGGTTTGGTCGACAAAAAAGTCTTGTCGAAGTTGAGGCGCGAAGTCCAACTGCAAGGCGGTGAAGCGGTTAAGCCCAAAGCAATCGTCAAATACTTAATTTCAAAAGGCCATTTGACCGAAGCTCAAGCAGAGTCGATGCTCGTGGCTGCGAGCCAAGTTTCATTGAACCGCACCAAAGCAGACGAGTTTTCGGTGGCAGTGTCTGCTGCACGCGAACATGATACAGATGATTTGACGAACTTGGCACCAGTCCATGCATCGCCAGCCCCTGCCAAAACGCCAGCCGGTGGCCGCAAAGCCAATGCTCGCGCGCGAGACGAAAAAACCCGCGTTTTTCCGGTTGAGGAAGCAAGGCAACTGGTCGACGAAGTCGAGGTGGTCATCGATGTCGAAGAAACCATGATGGTCGATCCCCTGGCCGCTGGCCACGCAGTTTTCAACGATCCTTTGGCCGCGCCAACCTTGGGTGCCGGCGGAAATATATCGGCCGATTCCCAAGCCTACAAATCATTCAAAGGGAAACGCGATAAATCCAACCAATGGCAAACTAAATGGCTGTTCATTGGTTTTGGTATCCTCGGCGTTCTGATTATTGCCTGTGTGATTTTGGTGCTCGCCGTCGGGCGACAATCATCCGATGAACTGTTTGCTGCCGCAGAACAAGCGTTCAAAACGAGTGCTTATGGCGATGCCATGGAAAAGTACAAGAAGTTCTATACAACTTTTCCTAACCATCAAGATGCTGGGTATGCCCGCGTTCGCGAAGTTCATTGCATGTTGGCAATGCCCTACGATTCAAAAAATTACAACGAAGTCTTTACAGTCGCCTCAGCTCAATTGCCAACCGTTTCCGAGGACCCCAAATTCAACGTGCTGCTGGATGAGCTAGGGTTGATGCTCACAAATACGGCACTGAGCTTTACACGCCAAGCATTAAAGCAGCAAAAGATCGAAGATATCAACAAAGAATTGGCACGAAGCGAAGATGCCAAAAAACTGGTCGATAATCCATCTTACTTGCCGACAAGCGTAAAGAACCAATCATTGGTGGCTGCTAACATTGAACAAATCAATAACAACATCAATTTGATTCGCGGTTTAATTACCAAAGAAGACAAATATGTTGCCGCGAAATCGGAAATCGAAAACTTGACCGAATCGGGCGAAACGGTGCAAGCTTATACGATCTACAATCAGTTGACCCAACTCTACCCTGATTTGGCGGCGCGCAAAGAATTGCGAGACACGATGATTAGCGTCAGTGTCAAAGACTCTTCGTTAGTTAAAGCAGCGGATTTTCGTTCAGAAGTTACAACCGGCAAGCATACGTTGCCTGTCGACCAAAGATTGATTTATGCCAACCAACGTGGAACGGTGCTGTCGCAACTCGAAGGCGAAGTTTTGCCGTTCATGGTGGAAGGTTCTGTGTACGCGGTTGATATCGGCACAGGCCAGTTGTTATGGCAACAATACGTCGGATTGCAAACTCAAATTCAACCGCGTTGGGTTGATGCGATTGCTATGAAAGATTTGATCGTGTGCGATCAACGCGATCACCGGATTATGAGAATCGATAGCCGTTCTGGCGAAGTTCGTTGGGAAGTCACCATTGGTGAAATCTTTACAGAACCAACAACTGCAGATGGTAACTTGTATGTCGCCACGCATAGCGGCTTGGTGTTGCGGCTGAATGCCGAAACTGGAGAACAGCTGGCGGTCGTTCGCATTCCCAAAATCATTAAAGTGGCCGTTGAGAAATCCGATCAAGGCGTGGTTTATGTTGTTGGTGACGACAGCAATATCTACATGCTCTCGGCGGAGGATTTGGCCTGCCAAGCTGTGTACTATACTGGCCACCGACCAGGCGAAGCACGAATTCCACCGTATTTTATGTCGGGATTTTTACTGGTGGCTTTTAACGGCAGTGGCGGTGACTTTTGTGATCTCAATGTTTTTCAGACGGGTCAAGGCGGGACCAATCTGCAGCGAATTCAGCGCATTAAGATCGCTTCTGGTCCGGTGACTCTACCGCCATTGCGTAGCGGTCGATTGTTGTTATTTGCATCGGATAATGGCGACATCAAAATGTTGGAGCTGACGGCATCGGAACCAGAATCTCCGGTGCGAATTTTGATTGACGAAAAATTTGAAAATCGCGGCAACGAACAGTTGTTCGTTTACAGTCAAGGCAGCGACCTGTGGATTGCCGGTCGCGGGTTGCTGCGCTATCGTGTTCAACGTTCATTGGGGCAAATGAGCCGCGAGTTGATCATGAATCAAGGCGACGTATATTTGGCTCCCCTGCGTCGATTGGAGAACGCGTTGTACACGGTTCGCCGCCGAGCAGGTACCCAGCAAATCAGCGTTGCAGCATGCGACCCCGTGACCTTAAAAGAAATTTGGCGCAGTGATTTTGGCGGCGCTCCCGCGGGTGCGCCAGTGGCAACAGAACAGGGGATTACCGTTGTTTCGGCCCTGGGCGATTTGTATCAATTCACGGGATTGGAAAACCAATCGAGCTTTTCACAAGCTCCACCGATCGCGTTGGCCAGTGATATCGATTTGGCCTACAATTTCGTGGACAAATTGGCATTGGCCGACGGCCGATTGGTTTGTCTAGGGCCTGCCGGTTCCGCTGATGTTTTATATGTCGACCCAGCGGCGGCGACGGTTCGCGTGTCGCGTCTGCAAGCGCCTGCCGATGCGATGGCTTGTTCGCCAGTGGTTCTGGGGAATGATATTTTGGTCAGTTCGTTGCGTGGCCAAGTGGTACGGGTTGATCCTGCCTCCGGACGTTTAGTTGGCGCTCCGTTTCAACCACCGCTAACGCCAGGTGAAGAAATCAAATGGAATCGACCAGCTGTCATTTCCGATCAACAAGTCGTCGTCGGTAATGGTCGCAATACGGTTTATCTGTTGTCGACAGCCGATCGCAACGGCATTGCCAAACAAAGTGAGCTAACCGTCACGGGTGAATTAGTCGGCGACTTGACGGCATCGGGCAATTCCGTGGCTGGTTTTGTGCGTTCCACGGCAGGTGATGAAATGGTTCGTTGGACCGTAGGGAACGAGTTGACGGCGGCAGGCTCTGCACAATTGCCAGGTCAGGCAATTGCTGGGCCGTGGGCAGTCAATGGGCAATGGTTGGTCGCTGTCGATGACGGCGCAATTCACGCCTATGACGATAGTGGTTCGCGACTCTGGAGCTATGACCTCAAACAATCGCGAGTAACCGGTGTACTAACTGACCCTCAAGGCTTGACAGTTGTTGCCTTGGAACGAGGTGATTTGGTCTTTTTGGACCGTACGGGTGCGGTTGCCAAAACCGTTTCTGTCGGCCGGCCGATCAAACACACTCCGGTATGGATGGGATCACATTTGATCGTGAGCGGAGCCGATGGCACCCTGCTCGTCGTTTCAACCAGCCGCCCGTGATGTAGTAACTATGAGTGATATTGGAATTTCAGTTTCAGGTGTAAGGTCTCGCAACGGAAACGATTGTCGCATGTACCGGAATAAGTGGTCAGTTACCAGAATAGTGGCAACCATCGGGGAGCTCCAAAAGTTCTTTCGTGGGAATTGTCAACGCATTGCCTGTTGTGCCTGCCTCGCCATTCAATTGTCCACTGCCGCTGTCACGGTAGCGGGTGCGAACGCCAGTGAGAATCGGCAAGAGGTGACTAGCGCCGTCACTAAGGCCGGAACGGATGACTATTTAAAAAGTCTGTCGGCAACGACTGAATTAGTAGAGCGCGAGCCATTTGATTTAGTCTTCTTGGACGATTTCAACAACAAAGCGCGAATGGAAATTGTCCCGTTGTTAAATCCGCCTTCGAAACCAATTCCAACTGAAGGCGTACTCGTATTTGAATTTATCGATAACACAGTCGATTTGTATGAAGTACCTTGGAAAAATGTGGTTGACTACAAGACCTTTCGCGATTTGTTGCTGGAAGAAGCAGAGCTGTTAATTAAAGAGCAAAAGTACGCACGTGCCTATCGCAACTTGCTTTACGTTTACGACCGCGGTAACAGCAAAGATGTAGCGCTGCAAACGAAGATCCGCACTGTCTTATTTCAAGATGCCAAAGCAAATTACGATCGCGGTGATTTTGGATTGGCCTTGTCGATTTTTGAGGATGTTTATCGTCGCGATCCAAATTTCCAAGTGCCAGGGTTTAATATCCGGTCAATCGATTTGATTTTGGATTGTTACGATCGAATCATCAAACAAAAAGTTCAAGAGGAAGATTTCGAAGGTATTCGCGGTTTGATGCAATCGCTGCAAAAACGATATGAAGTGGCCGCAGAGAAATTATTGAGCGATTGGGACCAGCAGCTGATTGCGCTGAATGCGCAAGCGCGTGATTTGGCCGAACAACAATTGCAACGAGAAGACTATCGCAAAGCGCGTATTTCTGCGCGAAAAGCGATGAATATTTTGCCCGCTGACCCGGAAAGCGTCGCGGTTTACAATCGCGTGCTCACCGCCAAACCACAAGTGTTTGTTGGCATCAGCCAACCGGCTCGTCATCCCGACCCTAATCGCCTAGAAGATTGGGCTTCGCGACGTGTTGGACGATTAACGCAACGCCGCATCATTGAACTGACGGGATTGTCCGATGAAGGCGGGCGATACGAGTTTTTGAACGGCAAGTTGCTGCCGATGGATGAAGTTGGATTGCATTATCAGTTCGTAATTGACAACGCTCGCCCCGAGTTTGCCGTTCCCACGATAACACCTTATGAATTGGCTTCAAAATTACTACTAAAAGCCGATCCGAATACTCCTGATTACAGTCCAGCGTGGGCCAAAGTAGTCGAGTCGATTGGCGTACTCAATGATACGACGGTTGATATCAAACTAAAGATTCCGTTTGTTCGTCCCGAAGCATTGCTTCATTTTCCGTACGGCGATCAATCGAATGCCGAAGAAGCGGCCAATGGGCCGTACGTTATTGCGGAACAGACCGAGGACTACTCGGTGTTCCGCGTTAACCCGCGATATCCACTGCAACCCGATCGACAATTTCCAGAACTTGTCGAATGGTTGTATTCCAGTCCGTCCGCAGCGGTTGATGCGTTGATTCGTGGCGAGATCGATGTTGTGGATCGTATTTCCGCAATCGATTTGCCGCGATTGCGCCGTTATCGTGATATCGAATTTCGATCGTATTTGGTTCCAACGGTGCATATGTTGGTGCCCCATGTCCGCAATGAATTTACAAGTGACATGACTTTCCGCGGTGGATTGATGAAAGCCATCAACCGAGATTTGATTTTGCGGGGAATGCTGCAAGGTGGCCGGCAAAATTCAGGCATGGAGTTGCTCGACGGACCGTTTCCTTTGGGCACAGAAGAAAATGACTACATTGGATACGGTTATGACACGCGCGTGGCGCCAATTATGTTCAACGAGATTTTGGCCAAAGTGTTGATTCAAGTTGTCGTTTTAACGAAACGCAACGCTTTGATTAAACAAGGAGTCGAGAATCCACAAGTTGACATTCCGGAGTTGGTTTTGGCGCACCCACGAGGTGAGATCGCCTCAGTTGCATGCCAAGCAATTGCCAGTATGTGGGCTCAAGCGGGCGTCAAGACGCGATTGAGGCCGCTTGATCCGGGACAAACCGTGCCGCCGGATGATGAATACGATTTTCTGTATGTTGAAATCGCAATGAATGAGCCGTTATCCGAAGCGGGTTTTCTATTTGGCCCCAAAGGGTTGGTTACCAGTCTTTCGGCTACCAGTGAACAAACGATGCGACAAGTCCAGGTTTCCAGTAGCTGGCGATTGGCCAGCACCAATCTTCGACAATTGCATCGCCAATTGATTAACGAGATGGCTGTGTTGCCACTTTATCAGATGCGAGAGTTTTATGCTTACCGCGCGAATACCAAAAATATTGGTCGCGATCTGATGTATCTTTATCAATCGGTTGACCAATGGCGGATTGAGCCCTTGCCCGTCGGAGGGACAGACCAATGAGACCCAACTCCATAGAACTGATGTTTGGGGACACCAATTTCGGGGATGAGCGAATGAATGTTAGGATAGCGCGACGTTGGTGGGTGCCCGCGGCTTTGGCCTGTCTATTCGTGATGGGCAGCGTTGATGGGAGGGCTCAACAGCCCGCAGATTCAAAAGCCGCTCCCACTGCTGATCCCGCGCCAGCCGTCGCTCCTGCACCTGAGCGCGATGGCGTTCTGCCAGGCGATCGGGCTTGGGAATATCAACATTATCGCGTTCGAATCTGGATTTGTAGCGATGGCAGCGCACAGGCCACTGACATTCAGACTTGGTTGACGACGGATTTAAAAACACGATCAGAAGTTTTGGACGCCTCTGGTTGGGAATGTTTAATTCAGTCCGCACCCAATCCGTGGAATTTTCGGTGTGCTGCTAATATTGATCGGCCCGAAAATTTGAGAGGCTTGGCGACTGCTCCAGAGTTGACCCATGATGACAAATTGATAGTTGTTAGTTTGGCTGAATCTGGCCGCGGCTTGGAATGCCGCGTGCGTGAATTTGATTTGTTGACGTTGCAATGGGGCGCGCTGCTGGAGAAAAACATCGATCAGGTCAACCAAGCCGACCAATTGATTTTCCCCCTAATTCGGACTGCGTTTATGCCGTTGGCGCGGGTCGATCGCGTCACCGACACTAATTTTGCCGTGTTGCGATTGCGGGCAATCAATTCGTGTTATCGCGTGCGATTAAATGAAAAAGATGAATGGATTGTTGAACCTAATCAAACCTCGCCCGTGTACGTTCGCGCGGATGATCGATTCTTGCCGATCTTGAGGCGAACGGATAAACAAAACAAACTGGATACACTCGATCCCATTCCATTTACGTTTTTGACCATTGCCAAGCCCGATGAAATCCCAGAGCCTCAGTACATTTCAGCACCTGCGGCCAGTGGTGAGTCAACGGGTGCGACTCCAACGAGTCCTGACCAGCAAGCGGCAGAAGCTATGACCGAATTGGAAAACAGCTTTGCCCGCAGCGCTAGCCAGGCGATGTTATGGACCAAGATTCAATCGTCTGCCCGTGCCGTATTGTCCGGTCGAACTAGCAAACGGCTGCAAAAATTGGCATTGGTAATTCGCCCACCCACTGGCAGCACGACGCTGCGTTTGGTGTCTAGCGACAAACAGCGGCAACCCATGGAAGGCATTGAAGTCTTTTCGCGTCCACTCGATGCACCCAAAGACGCAGCGCCTGAGCTGATCGGTAAAACCGATTGGCGCGGATTGATTGAGATCCCGCCGAGCGAACAAGGCGTCCGGATGGTGTTGTTGCGCCGCGGCACGCGACCATTGCGACAATTGCCGATCATGCCCGGATTATACCCATTGTTAGAAACGCAAGTTCCCAACGATGAGGCTCGTTTGAATGCCGAAGGTGTTATTAAAGGGATGCGCAACGAGATTTTGGATTTGGTCGCCAACCGCGAGGTGCTCGAAGCGATGATTACCTCGGCTTTGGAGGCGAAGAACATCAAGAAAGCCACGGAATTGCTCGACAAATATCAGCAATTGCCGTTACCTCAGCAATTGCGCGGGCGAATGACTGATGATGAAACGCGATTGACCTCCCAAGCCAAAGATGCAAAAGAACGGGACTATATTGGCGGAATGTTCGATGATTTGCGCAAAGTACTGAGCGATAAAGTGGGCGAATCAAAAGAAACGGAAATTCGTCAACGAATACAGACTTATCAAAACGAAGCACAGGGTACGACGCAACAATAAATGTCATGGTAATAAATGCCATGGTTGGCAAGTTGAATTGGGTCGCTGAAAGGGTTCTGACCGATCGCGAAGGTTACGACTTGCGACTGGTCCACGGCGATCCTTTCCAGGTGTATCGCAGTAACGAGTGCTGTGCAGAAGTAACTCCAATTCGCGGAGTTGAAGCTCGCGGCGGCGACAGCGATGGAATCGAGTGTGCAAGCCACAATCGTTTGCCTTGGGTCAAGTCCCAACCGTTGTGTCGCAATGAAATACCCAGCGCCTGGCACAGACGCCCCGGTCCAGAAACTAACAACGATTCCTGGGAAATTGGGTGACGCCGCTGGCGCATGGTATGCAGTCCCCAAAGTGGTTGGATGGCGCGAATTAAAACAGCTGCACCTTGGCCGATTTCTTCGGTGGCAATATTAAAGCAATACTTGGCATGAATACAATAAACGTATGCTGTGCCGGCAATCGCAAACATCGAGAGGTTTTTTCGAGTGGGACCGCGGAACGAATGCGAAGCTGGATCTCCTTGAGCC
>JBGSMY010000044.1:0-2649 GCA_041739975.1 Pirellulaceae bacterium | reverse complement strand
GGTTCCTGCATGCAGGGCAACGGTTTGACCACGAAAGGCACGAATTACACGAAAGTCAGAACCACAGAGTCTGTTACGAAGGCTCAGACGCAGTTTTTCGTGCAGTTCGTGTTTTTCGTGGTTCTAAAACCGTGTCTGTTCCTGCATGCAGGTCGACGGTTTGACCATAAAAGGCACGAACGACACGAAAGTCAGGAACACAGAGTCTGTTGCGAAGGCTCAGGCGCAGTTTTTCGTGCAGTTCGTGTTTTTCGTGGTTCTAAAACCGTGTCTGTTCCTGCATGCAGGTCGACGGTTTGACCACAAAAGGCACGAACGACACGAAAGTCAGGAACACAGAGTCTGTTGCGACGGCTCAGACGCAGTTTTTCGGGTAGAGGGTTTGACCACGAAAAGCACGAACGGGATGATTTGAGCGGTGATGTTGGCGTGACTGTGCCCGAATTGGTTTTTGTTGCTCTCGTTATTCGCAAGTTGATTTAATCTAAATCGAGTTGGCATGATTTTGTCGCGGGATCGATTAAAGATCATCGATCTACGAACTACCAACTGCTATAAAAATCGTTTGGGAGAGAGCAGGGCGTTGGCGGTGATCAGACCACCGGCCAACGCCATGGCGATGATGACCATGGCAAATGCCGATTCAAGTCCTTGTATGCCATGTTGGTCGATAAACGCCGTCACGCTGCGATAGCCCAGACTACCGGGTACCAACATCAAGATCGCTGGCATTTGTGGAATAAGCGCGGGTCGATTGTAAAACCTCGCATACAAGTTCGAAAGTAAACCAACAACGGCCGCGCCAACAAATGCACTCCACTCCGGACCATAAATGGGCTGAGTCACATCCGCCGCGAAAAAACCTAGCCAAGCTACCGGACAAATCCGCGGCCAATCGCGAATGCGGGCTTGGAATAAAACGATAAATGAGAACGGTGCGATCAATACGGCTAAATAGCGAAACCAAATGTGTATCGGCGTGGCTTGTATATGCTCTGGCCGCAAATGATCACCCATTCGCCAAGCCAACGCCACCCCGACGGCCAACGTAAGAAATACAATCCCCGCCCCGGCCAATCGCGACACACCACTCGATAAATGGCGATTGGCAAGTTCCATCATGGCAATCGTGACGGACAAACCCGGCAACACCACGATCAATGATCCCAGCGTTGCAACGCGATCGTCGAGAGGAAAGACATAGTGTGCCAAAAGCAATGCGCTCATCGCACAAAAAAACCCAGCCAAAACTTCTAGCAGTCTCTCGCCCGGCGCCAACCGATTCAGCCAAAATTGCAACAAGTGAACGAACAGTCCTAGGCACATGGCCACTAACGATTCGGCCCAACCGCCGCCCAGAAAAACGGTCGCGCAGCCCGAAGCCACAGCCGACGCGGCAGCCACCAATCGTTCGTTGAACCGGTGCGGTGCGGACTCGATTTGTTCCAATTCTGCCGCTGATTCCGTCAAAGGAATAGTATTGTGTTCCAATCGCTCCAGCGCTTCATCAAAATCAGCTAATTTCCCTAGCTCGATCGGTCCAGCATCGACGCGCATCAATTGCGCACGGCGTTGGTCTTGTTTAAACGAGACAAACAGTGATGTCGGCGTGTAGAGGTAGTCCGCTTCCAATCCAATCGACCGAGTAACACGTTTCATCACGCCTTCGAGTCGATGCGAGGGAGTGCCATGTTTGTGCAATAACTCGGCCGCGCGGATCAACACGGCCGCTTTTTCCTCGAACAATGGTAAAGACATAACTAGAATTAAGGCTCGGGACTCTCAAACAACGACGGGACAATATACAATACATTAGTCGCGCGCCCGGAAACGGGACAGGCCTTTACATTCGCCAATCCTAGATTCTGCTCTTATTACCAAATGTTTCAAATCGACTTGCGTTCATTGGCGTTACTGCGAATCTTGATTGGTTTAGCCGTTATTGGACAATTGTTAACGCGGCTAGGCGATTTCGCAGCGTTTTATAGTGACAGTGGCATCCTACCAATCGATTTAGCTCGCGAACTCTTGGGCAGTCCTGCTTATTGGTCTTTATACTGGCTAAACAATTCTTACGAATGGACTCTGTTTCTATGGGGCCTTAATCTGTTGTTCGCCATTGGTGTCGTCTGTGGCTGCGGCACCCGATTCTCACTCGTGGCATGTCTGGTTCTGATTTGGTCGTTGCAAGTTCGCAATGTTTATGTGTTGACGGCCGGTGATATCTTGTTGCGACTATTGTTGATTTGGATGATCTTGCTGCCAGTCAACCGTTTTTGGAGCGTTGATGTTTGGATGCGCTGGTGTCCGCAGCCGCGGCAACTCGTCGAGAACTCATTGGCCAGTGCGGGTATTATGTTTCAATTGGCAGCGATTTACTTTTTTGCCGGGATCGCCAAACTCAATGGATATTGGTTCAGCGGAGAAGCGTTGTCTTACAGCATGCAGCTTGAAATTTTTGTCACGGGCTGGGGTCGACAGCTGCTCAATTGGCCAGTGTCGATGAAAGTAGCGACTTGGGTCACGTTAGTTATCGAAATCGCTGTTCCAATTTTGCTATTTTCTCCCTGGCGAAATCAGTTCATCCGAGGTACGCTGATGGGTTTGTTTTGGTTGTTGCATTTTGGAGTCTGGTTGACGATGTCCGTC
>JBGSMY010000033.1:0-12996 GCA_041739975.1 Pirellulaceae bacterium | reverse complement strand
TGACAATAACTGCAGCAATCCCACAACGGCGGGTGTACTCAAACTAATCTCCTTAATGGTAAACTACATTCCGTTAACTTCAGACAGCCATTATACGAATCAAATCCGCGCAGGTTCAATTAATGATTAGCCCTGGGCCTGTCCCCACTGCATTTCCCAGGCCTGTCCCCACTGCATTTCCTCGTTTTTTATTTCGCACGGTCTTACCGTCCCGTTCTGTCCATTAAGATTCAAGGCTCTTCGAGGAATTTAATGGTAAAAAAGATTCAACTACGAAAAACACGAAAAGCACGAACGACGGATTCGTGCGGGCGTCAGACGGGTTGCAGGGAATTGCCGGCATGATTGAATTCGACGCGACACGCACTTTCGCGAGGGTCACACAGCGTATCGCGAGGGTCACACAGCGTAGATCGGGAAGCTTCATCGATCGTAGCCAATCGACTAGAGAAACCTGAAGATCGTCCCGAGCCAGCCACTAAAATCCTGGATAACCAGATTCAAGAAGGTCTGTTCGCCGGCTCGACGGTTGATTAAGAGTTTGGATTTGGCTGGGACTGCGAATCCAGCTAAATGCGATCAAGCGGTTTCATGCGGGGCATTGACGTTGATTTCGCCGTCGTATTGCGCCGTCGTATTGCGCCGTCGCGTAATCCGGTCCGGTGTTTAAAACAGTTGTCAACTTGGTTTCGTTTGGACGATCGCCCAAACGTTACTGAAGTCCAGAGTGGTAAAGTCAACCAGATTGATCCAAAAAAACAGTCGACCAGAATTGCCAAATGTCCAGCCCAAGGACGGGTCGGCGTCACATTGAAATAGATGAAGCCAAACGTTGTTTTCCATATCGAACGATTCTGCCTGGGAATTAAGCATCGAGCTGGATGAAGTAACTTCGATGCCAGAACTGGCAAGGTGACATGTTAATTCCATATCACCATCTAAAGCCGATGGGTGCCCCATCAAATGATGGGCGGGGCGTCTGTCTTGCGCTGCGTCTTTATCCAGCTTTTCCAAAAGCGTTTGGTCTTTTTGACCAAGTCCGAAGTCATGTATTAGTCGTGACGATGAGTCTGGCAAATTGATGTCGCTTACCATCGTCACAGGAATTTGGGGAAATTGGCAAGAAACAGGCAAATCTGCTGGCACGGAGGCGGGCGACAATCCCTCACGGGGCACCAATATCACCCGACACGAGCCACGGTGGTTGGGCGACTTTCCATTAGGCAAATTCGCCATGTCAAAAAAGAACAACAATAAACCGTCTTCGATGAAATAATCGACCTGTGCAATGAAAGCTAATGGTTGACCGTTATGTCGTGGCCATTCGAATTCTGGTGGTACGTCGGGACGTCCGCCCAAATGCGAGGATTCGTCCTCGTTGCGATTTTCTGGTTCTACTTGGTCGGTTGGCAATAATCGATGGCATAAGATTGCCAAAGAGGCCAGTAATTCACCGTCTTCGAAACCCATTTCTTGCAGGGCTTCGGCAATCGCTGGCCGATCAAGCTCATCTTCCATTAACTCATCTTCCATTAACTCATCTTCCATTAGCTCATCTTCCATTAACTCATCTTCCATTAACTCATCTTCCATTAACTCATCTTCCATTAACTCATCTTCCATTAACTCATCTTCGATGAAGTCGTCGTCAATGTCTTCATCATCCCATAAACTTTCATCCGAATCATCTTCGCTGGCCTCAAATTCGGCCCTGACAATCTCGCGGATTTTCTCAAAAGGCGTGCCCGCCACCGTTTTGCGAATGATCTTCTCAGCCGCCTCAAAATCAGAAACTTCAAATACAATACTGACTTCGTCGGCACTTATTTCAGCACTCGACCATTCGCCAATTTCAGCAGCAAGCAACGCAGATTCAATCAGGTCCATGGCATTATTGCGGAAATCCAAGGCAACCTGGGACATGCCGTTAGAATCAACTCCAGGAATGGAAGTTACGTCGTAGAAAACTTCGAGAGTCTTGTAGTTCATGGCGTACTTGCTCACTTAATGTTAGCCCAACGAAAAATTGAAATACTTTAGTACACGTTTGACCTGCAACGGCCCGCTAATCTTTGTTGTAATCGTCAATGTTTGGGGTTGGCCGCTTGGCGTTTGCCGCGTTGAGTTCGCAAAAAAACGGGGCCAACGCCCAGTCACTGCTCTTTCCAACCCCAGCTTATAGTTTTGACAATGCAACATTGGGATTGTAGGGGATTTTTTGTCAAACAAGAATGGTGTCGACCGGCAAGTTTTTTTGAGAGACGGACTTATCACAATACCCAACATGCGGTGAGCGAATCCGCGCGAACTCGACCGCGGAATGGTCTTTACACGGATTCGCCAAGATCACAGAGGACAGCCATGCAACGCGATGTCACGCTCCGCCCGGTGACGCGGTCAATGGATTGCGCCACGACGACCGTCTCCGGCCGCTTCTGAATCGCGAGGAATTCTGCGACCTGCTGGAGGCGTTGAACCAGAAAATCCGGCAGCCACTATGATTTAATTGGCCATCAGTCCCAGAAGTCTTAGTTGGTTGGATAATCTAACCGCGTAGACGCTGTGCCGGACATTACTTCGTTACTTCGCTACTTCGTTTGCCCAGCGCAATTGGTCAACCCAATTGCCATGGATAATTTCCCATTCCAAGATCCGCCATGCCGCTTGTCGGATTCGTTCTTGACGCACGCTCTCAGGAATTTTCAAAGCACATTTTTGCAGTCCGAGGTAACCCTGTTTGAGGTGGGTCAATGCCAACGTGCCGCCGCCGCTTCGCATTTGGGCAGAACCAAGTAGCGACTGCGTGTTGTACTCAGTCCATTCACCAGGTGCTGTTGCCCGTCTCAACTGCAAACAGGTTTCAAAACATCGAATGGCAATGCGATGGGCGCCTAGATCCAGTGCCGACTCTCCTAATAACATTAACTGCCGTCCCCATTCCTCAGGATCGTCCTCAAAATCCTGATGTGCTCCGTGGTATAGCTCGTCGACCAGTGTTTCGATTTGGAGTAAACTGGGCGGCTGTTGGCGGTAAGCGGTCAGCAGCTCCTCGCCGACCCATCGCAATTTCGGGTGCTGCCCGCGATAGCTCCAGGCTTCTTCCAGCAATTCAATCGCTTCCGGCGATCTACCGGCATCTCGATAATTGATCCCTAAATTGGCGACTACCAATTGAGATTCCGGATGCGATCTGCCAAATCTCGCAGCACGATCGACGAGCAATTGCTCAAATATCGGAATGGATTCCGAAAATCGTTCTTGTTTCCAATAAAGTGTCGCCAAATTGGATTGGCTCATCCACGTATCCGGATGGTCGCGTCCCAGTATTTTCAATCTGAGCGATAACACTTGTTCACATAAGGGCGCTGCCTCTGTCAATCGATTTGCTTGACTGTAGGCAGAGGCCAAATGAAACTTAGCCATTAAGGTTTCAGGATGCTCTCTTCCCAACACGGATTCTGACATGGGCACGAGCGACTCAAACATATTCAACGCTTGATCCAACCGACCGACGCTTTGATAAATGGCTGCCAAGTTCATCATGCTAGTCAACGTTTCGCGATGAGCGGCTCCATAATGTTCTCGATGTTGCTCAAAGGATGATTCTAGAACAGAGATCGCTTGGTCCTCGTCGTCCAGAGCAGTCAAGATGGAGCCCTTCAAATTGATCGCTCGCAGGCGTTCGTCGGGATGAGCTTTCAAGAAATCGGTGGGCAGATTGAAAAAAGATTCGCATAACTTAAGAGCTTCATTATTTTCGCCCACACGATACAGCACGGCCGATAGATTAAGTTGAAAATTTACCGTATCCAAATCCGTTGGCCCTGTTTCCGCCAATCGTGCTTGGTAGGCAGTTTGCATCAATGGGAGTGCTCGTTGCGAATAACCGAGATTGCTCAACGATACAGCCAATCGCATATGCATCCGCGCTGTTTCCAGGGGCTCGGAATTGCTATCTTGCGCCAACCAGGATGCCGCCTCTTCCAAGCGATTGGCCAAGATGGCCTCTAGCGGTTCTCCGGAACTTCGAACTTCTTGGATATCAAGATCTTGAAAAATGCCGCTGATAAGTTCGCTACTGCGTTGTACACGCTGCCCATTGACGCGCGCCCGCTCACTGGCTTCGCGTTCGGCTTTTGCGACAATTTGTAAATCATTGAGTCGTATTTCCGCCAATTTTTCAGCGGCAATTGCTCGGTACAACGCCCAGCTTATTCCGAGAATCCCGGCGATTGTTACCAAGCCCATGATGAATGCCACGGTCACCAACCGCTGATGTCGTTTTATAAATTTTTTAATGTAATAGCGGCGAGTGGGTGGTTGCGCGGTTACTGGTTCGTGTCGCAAACAGCGGGCAATGTCATCGGCTAAACTGGCCACGGTTGGATATCGACGATTCGGTTGTTTCTCTAAACACTTCCAAGTGATCCAATCCAAATCCTCGGACAGTATTTGTACCAATTTGACAAATGTCGTTTGGCGTTCAGAGATTGCCAAATTGCTGGCTTCGGTATTCAGTTGCCGCAATCGTTGACTGGGGCGCGGAGATTCTTGCTCCCGGATGAGCTGCAAGAAATGCGGCAAGGAAATGCGCTCATAAGTCGCTCGATCGATGGGCGTTGTATTGGTCAACAACTCAAACAAAATCACGCCCAACCCATAAATATCGCTACGGGTATCAATGTGTTCGCCGCTCAACAGCGCTTGTTCCGGACTCATGTATTGCAATGTGCCAATCGCTAGTCCCGCTTCCGTTTGCAATGAATGGTCGGTCAATCGTGTCATCGTATCTAAGGCCTTCGCCAAGCCAAAATCGATAATTTTGGGTTGGGCTGAACCAGAACTGAGACTGATCAAAATATTCGAGGGCTTGAGGTCGCGATGTAGGATGCCTTTTTGATGTGCGTGTTGCACGGCATCACAAATTGCCAGAAATAGTCTCAGTCGATCTGTAATGGTGAGCCGATGGTTGCTGCAATAGTCCATTAGCGGCTCGCCCTTGACCAACTCCATTGCAAAATAAGGCCGGCCTTGTTCGTCAGTACCCGCATCGAGGATTTTTGCAATCCCCTCATGGTCCATCAAAGCCAGAGCTTGTCTTTCCGCAGCAAAACGAGCCAATACACGACGCGAATCGAATCCACATTTAATGACCTTGATCGCCACCTGGCGTTTAACGGGGTCCAACTGTCGCGCCAGCCACACTGCTCCCATCCCACCTTCACCCAGAAGCTCGATCAGTTCATAGCGCCCCAGCCATGTTCCCGGTCGCAGCGGATTTGGATCAGCATGACAGTGTCCGCCGATCGGCGTTTCTACCTTAAGCGCCCAGTCGTCCAACACGGAATGGGTATCATCGTAGCGCAACAACTCTTGAACCTCGCGCAGAACTTCCGGCGCATTTTGGCATTGCTCTTCAAGGTATCGAGCCCGCTGTTCGGGGTGATCGATTTCGGATGCTTGGGAAAAAATCGCTTCGACACGCGTCCAAAGGTTACCAGACTCAGTTGCGGGCAATTGTGGAGGCGTTGACGGTTGATCTGTTGTGCGACCGAGCTCATTAGACTTAATTTCGTTCATTGCCCAACCATTTGCAAACTCCGAGCAAGACAATACGCATTGCGTTGCCCATCGGATTAGATGCCAAACTCCATGCGGACGAAACCAGAGCCTATCAGTTTAAAGGTAATCCCGTATCCAGTCATCAACCGCGCGGAAACGGCGACCCAAGACCTCTAAATCCCTATAGGTACACTGAGCATTAGGCCGGTTTCAAAAATGGTCTTCATTTGGCCATCTTTGAGCTTGACGCCTGCGGCGCCAAAGAACTCAACACTAATGGTCGTTTTCCCGGGCAACACAATATCGGCCGAAAGCACTGTTTTGAGTTTGCCTTTCAAATACTTCTCAACTTTTTCCAATGTATCTCGATCCAGTGCATAGGTGCCGAGAATTTTAGTGGCTACCTTTAGATTTTTGATACGCCCGGCAGCCGCGTAAGGCTTGATCTTCATTTTCAAGGGCGTCCACTGGACGGTTGATTCTTGCACAATCGTTCCGTCAGGCGAAACTTCAAAATCAACTTGCACCGGTAAGGCATCTAAATCGATGCGAAATTCTGCTGTGACCTTCGTTTTTCCGGCTGGGGGTGGCACGAAAAATATAATAGCGTCAACATAAAATCGTTGATCAGCCTGCACTTCTGTAACGACCCGCGTTTTCCCACGAGGAATTCCATAGGTTCGCTCTAAACGATCCCACAACATCGTTCCAACCATGCCGCTGCCTTTCAGAACCAAGACCGCCAAGGGATAGCTGGGCAATACTCCCTCGACAAATAATTTGGCCAGCGACTGTAGTTTGGCGGTGTCATTTACTTCGTGTTCGGTAATCCGAATTGGATGGGTTTGATTGATCATAAATTTGCCTTTTTGCACTAAAGTTCGGATTTAATAGCCTGTTCGCTCGACGCATAACAGCGATCTGTTATGAGGACGTGCGACAGAATGCTGTGGAGGGGGTCAGAATTCCAAAAAGTTCCCGATACTTTTTTGAAGGGCGCATTAAGTCAAAACTCAAGGGTTTTTGGGACGAACGTCAATCCATGTTGGGTTTCTGGCAATTATTGGTGGTCTAACGAGCGAGCGTCAAGGCACGAATTGGGCCGATGCTAAAGCGTTAAGTGGAGTCATCTGCGATCGACAAATCAAGTTCGCGAGCCAACCAAGCTCGAGCCAATCGCCAGCGCCGTTTCACGGTCGCCTCGCTGACCTCCATTGCCGTAGCTGTCTCGAGGCTCGTGAAACCGAGAAAGAATTTGAACTTGGCAACTTGCGCCAATTCGGGCGACTGTTCGGCCAATCGTTCTAATGCCTCATGAACGGCAAGTAGTTGTTCATCTTCAATGGCAATGGGAATGTCGATCAGATCTCGATCAATACGAACTTGATCTCCGCCGTGTTTGAGGCGTTTTTTGCGCCTTGCTTGTTCGATAAGTATCCTTCGCATGGCTTCTGCTGCGGCCGAAAAAAAATGAGCTTGACTATTCCAATCATTTGCTGCGGCTGGCTTCATTAATCTCAACCACGCTTCGTGGACCAAGGCGGTTGGCGACAACGTTTGCCCGGGCTTTTCTCGGGCCATTTGACGAGTAGCCATTTGTTTCAATTCGTCGTAAACACAAGTCAACAGTTTTTCTGCAGCTTCTCGATTCCCCGTTCCGTTCAAGCGTAGCAATTCCCAAATTTCGTTTTCCATAAACAGCATTATAGCAACTCAACTTATCAATCGGAGACGATGAACGCTTCCTCTTGGTTTCTTGACGGCTACTGCCGTAGCAGCCGCTGTCCTCAGCGGCGTGTACAGTAGCAACCGCTGTCCTCAGCGGCGCGTACCATAGCAACCGCTGTCCTCAGCGGCGCGTATACATGCTTCATAAAACTAGATGCCAGATTTTTGCTTTAAGTTGTCAGCCTGGGCCGTTTTTGAGCACACAAAAAAACCACATTGCAGTCCTTAGAAAATTTTCCCGCTCACAAAACGTTTGGGACTAGCTCTTGAGCATCGTGGCGACTTTAGCTCTGATCAAACAACTTGACTTTCAAGCAACGTTGATCTTAGCCAAACAACGGCTAAGATATCCGCACGACTTAACTCATCATGCGACATGGGCAAGCTGCCGCTGTCGATACCCCGCGACCGAAATGGAACGTTTGAACTTCAGCTAATGGAAAAGCATCAACGGCGGTTGGTCGGCTTCGAGGAGAAGATACTGGCCCTTTATGCCAAAGGGATGAATAATAACCTGCGATAAGGAAGCAATGGCGATTAAAAGGGGAACATATCGTTTCGAGGTTTCAGTTTCCGATGGCGATTCGAAAAGCAAACTACACGACCAAGGCGATCGAGTCGATCAAGAGCGTGATTCGCGAGTTCACTTGCAATCGAAAACAGTACCCAAATCGAAACAATGTAATTAAGTTGGTCTATATGGCGATCCACGAAGCATCCAAGAAATGGACGACGACGATCCCAAGTATGGCCAATCCCACACTGGAAAATAGTTTTGAATCACGTCACCATGTTGTTCGAGGGGAGAATACCATACCCCCCTCCGATTCAACAAATGACCGCCTGACAAAAAATTTTATAAGCCCATGGCAATGCGATTTTCAATTGCCCAAATCTTTCTGATAGTCGCCTATGTAGCGCTAGTGGTCCGCGCGATCGGCGTCCACGGCTGGCAGCCGCTGACTCTGGCCTGGATCCTTACGATGTCAACGCTGGCATTGACATCGTTTCAACAGGTGATTGCCTTATGGCGGGGAAGCGAAGCCTTATTTGTGCAGGGCCAGAATCGAACCGCGCAGAGAACCTGGTTGCTGATCCGACTGTTTGGCGCAATGATTATTTTCACAAGTCTGATCGGTGTAGGTAACTTTCCCGGTCTCAGGGAACTGGAATTATTTAGCGACAGTGGCAGAGTCGGATGGCAACAGGAGTTTCTGGGTATTGGTGTCTGTTATTGCCTGATACCCGTTGTGGCACGAGGTGTCCGGAAAGCCTGAAGGTTGGATTCGAATTCTGGACTTGTGTGTCAAAGTGCTGGGGGTGGTACTGCTGGGAATGTTCCTCTTGTCAATTGAGGCGATGACCACGCAGCGTGTGACCATAAGCGTGTTTAGTATCGAACAGGGATTTCCGTTGCGTTGGGCATCAGGGCTACGCGAAACGGCTTTTGGACATATGACCCGGCAGCGCGAGTTTGTTGTCCAATCGTTTTGGGGTATAGCAGCCGTGCCATTACTGCTGTGCAGTTTCTGGAGGCTGCTGGTGTCATCCCGGCAGCGGATGTTTTGGTTCTTGGTGTGGCTAGTCGGTGTTGGTCTGGCGGTGCGCTATGTGGTTTGGGTGCATTCCGAGGGATACAGTTCGCAATTTGCCAGCGATGTTGGTTCGATTGACTTGAGGATGCAGACGGTCCCGGACCTAGTGTTGTACCTGTTAACCGGGTTGGTGTTGGCGCTTTTGTTTGCACCGAGGTCGACTCATTTGCCCCAATATGTGGGATTGCGGTATTTGAAACCGTTTCGGCCACTGTCTTGGACATGCTGGACAATCGTTTGGCTCAGTTTTTTTCAAATGGCGCTTTGGGAGCCGGCAAAGAGTCTTGGGGTTCAGCTGGAATTGCTCGGAGCAACCACCTTGAGCCCTGCGGTTCAACTCCCCGGCTTGGGGAGTGTGAAGACAGATGATGCTTGGAGCCGACTGGGAAAATATGTCCTCAGTGAAAAACACAAAGTGTTCGGGTTGGCTCCGCCGGATCTCAGGCAGGGGTACAACTATTCGGACCTGGGCGACTCACTGGGAGTTATTTGGATGTGTGCAGCCGTGGTGTTGTGCTTGGACAGTGTCCGTTGGTGGGATGTGATACGCGCCCGAAACAGGTTTTTTCGGACAGGGTTTCTGGTGATCGGGCTTGGCACATTGATTTTTTTTGTTTCTGCGTTGAGTAGTGCTATTAGCCCGATTTTGTCGCAGCTTGTGGCGGGCGTGTCGATCGTTGGAATCGTGATTTGGTCATTGTTTTTTCTCAAGCGGAAACCCAGGGCGACCGTTGATGAAAATGTTGATGTGGAAGTTGTATTGAAACAATCGGCCGATGGGTGGCTCTTGCCCCGGGCCAGTTTGTTGGTGGTGACGATCGGAGTGTTGTGGCTGACATGTCTCTGGATTATGGGTTCTTGGTGGCCCGAAAATTTGTGGAATCGTTGGCTTGGCCAATTCCATCGTTGAGCAGATTGGATCGAGTTCACAATCAATCGCGCCAGCCTCTGCCGACATTTAGGCAAACGCACCCAGTTTCCGTCCCCAGTTTCCGTCATTCATGCATTTCGTATTTTTTGTAGACAAGTTCTTCATTTCACGAAATTGCCGCAAGTGATATAGGCGTATAGCGATTCAAAAGGCGGCAAGGCCTGTCCCTGACCGGTAGCAGGCAGTGGGGCCTGTCCCTGACCAACTCCCGGGTCACCAGGGCCTGTCCCTGGGGGTCACCTTCCTCCCGGGGTCTGTCCCTGGTCCCCCTGGGGGTCTCCCTGGGGGAACCGGGGGGCACCGGGGTCTGTCCCTGACTACCCCCCCCCTGACTACCCCGCAAACAAGGCCGGCAGCCACATAATTGATTTTGGAGTCGCGGAGCGTTAGGCTTAACAGACAGATATTGATTGGGTTTAATCGGCGCAACGTTTTTTTGCGACGAACAGAGTCTCGCGGTCTTAGGGCGCCATTTTGGATAGCTTAGGAGCAAGTCATGTTGGTACTGAGTCGACGAGTTGGCGAACGAATTTGGATTGGCGATCAAATTTCAATCACAGTGGTTCGACTGACCAATGGCGGCGTGCGGTTAGGGATTGACGCTCCCCCTGAACTGCCAGTAGTTCGTGAGGAGCTCAAAGTTCGCATGGATGCTGAAAGAATGAATTTAAGGGATGCGGAAAAAGAAATCCAAGTCTCACAACAAGAGGATCCCGCTGCAGAGTCAATATGACTCCAAACAATAATTCGATTGAATTCCAAAATCGAAATTCTCCCTATGATTTGGTAGCAATTTATTACGAACATTGGGGTTGCATGCGAACGAAAGTAGGGCGCGACGCATATTGACAATCGACTGGATTGAGACGGAGAAAAATTCTTAAATTTTGCGTATTCTTTACTTGCCTAATTCACTTTTGCTGAATAACATTCCGTAGCTTTCAACTAAACCAAGTAGCTTTTGCTTGGCTTACTCAGCGTCATCGCTGCTTGCATTCAAACTATTTACTTGCCTCGACAGGAGCTTGACCCATGGCACGAAGCGCGCGCTCGAAATCGATTCTTCCGACACTATGTCAAATTATTCATGTATGGAATCGTTGCATTCGAGCTTGGTCATTGTGTGGAATAAACCCCGAGTCGGGTAAAAACCATGATTATCGACGGCAATGGTCGGTAGACCGACTTAAACACCTCGCATCCATTTTTGCCATTGAAGTAATTACGTACTCAATCATGTCGAACCATTTTCATCAAGTTCTACGCAGCCGCCCAGACATTGCGGCGAAATGGTCTGCAAAAGAAGTCGCGCGACGCTGGTTGAAGATTAGCCCAAAGTCCTTCAACAAAGATGGTACGCCTAAAGAGCCGACAGAGAAGCAAATCAATACACTAGCTTCGAACGTTGAAAAGATTGAAATCCTTCGGCTACGACTCTCTATTATTAGTTGGTGGATGAAATACTACTCCCAGTGGATAGCTGCTCAAGCAAATCGCGAAGATGAAAAAACCGGCCATTTTTGGGAAGGAAGATTCAAATCTGATGTCTTAGTCGAAGAACAGTCCTTGCTTCAATGTATGCTTTACGTCGATCTAAACCCAATCAGAGCAAAAATGGCCAAGTCACCAGAAGACTCAAAATATACTGGTGCCAAAGATCGTATTGACGACTTGCGTTTCTTGGCCGAGCTAGAGCGAGATGGAAAATTGTCGCTATCGGTTTCCGGTGAAAATATTCCTGCGAGATGGGATCAACTCGACTCGCCGGTCAGTGGTTGGATGAGCCCAATCGAAATCAGTGAGTCGTTGGATCGTAATAGCCATAATGATGAAACGTGCTCGCGACGTGCCAGCACCCAGGGTTGTTTAAACATGTCGACCATTTCGTACTTGAAACTTTTGGATTCCGTAGGCAGGCAAGTTCGGTCGGACAAACCCGGCGCAATCGACGCCGACTTGGAGCCAATCTTAGTGAGATTAGCAATCGATCAAAGTAGTTTTGTAGGTTCAGTTTTGAGCTTTGGTTCCAAGTATCAGGCCAAGAGAAATCAAAAACTATTGGCATCAAGCAATGGGCTCAACGATGCAAATACAATAAATTCAACGTAGTTCCTGCCGGCACTCAATCATTAGAGTTCGATTGAAACGAAAAACTTAAAAATCCATCGACGTTTGATTATCCAGTTGTTCCGCCGAAAATAGCTTCTCTTTTAGTTCAGCTTGTAAGGGTTGAGGTAATCCTTTGAGCCACTTGTGTTGATATTGCGTTCGTAATCCTTGATATTCTTGATTGAATTCTATTAGTAGTTCTGCGTAGTGTTTCTGAAGTTTGTTTTGGGTATTTTCGTCAAGAGCTTTTTCAACGCCCGACCAGGGGATATCGACAATCAAATCGAGTTTAGCTACCCAATTGTTAGTTGCCTTTAACCAACAGTTGTCAAATTGATCCAGTTGATCGACCTCAAAAATCTTTTGAATCTCATCTCGCAATAGCTGTTGGTGTTTCTCCAGAGCGGCCTGGTTGGCGGATTCCAAGCTTTGATCGCCTCCGACCCGTCGCCAAAGCTTATTGTTGTTTTCAATCGCTAGGCCGAGATCCATCCGATATTTGTCCAACGCTGCGTTCACTTCGCCAATTTGTGTAGACGTCAGCTTTAGATTTCTCTTCACGTCTGGATGATCCAATAAACTTCTAACAGCATCGGACAAGTTGAACCTTAGCTGGTTCAATCGGATTTCGGCGGAAATTATCGCTGGACTAGGCAAAAGCTGCCATTCTTCAATCCTCGGTGGGCCAGAAAAGTCAGGCAATTGGCACAAGACCGCATATGCTACAAAAAAAGTAACGGTCAAAAAACTATCGCGAAACTTGATCATTGAAAAGCCTTGCGCAATTTATGTACGAATTTAGGGCTTGATACGCAGCAGATGCTTGATGACACGTCGTTTGAATGTCATTCAAATGAATTCGAAAACAAGTTCGATCATCGCGGTAACTTGATGGAACGCCATTACACAACTTGATCAAACGCGTTTTGCGTCCACTAATCTGCAATTCTTCAGTTTGCAATTCTAAACCTTATTTAGCCAGGGCAAATCAGTTTTATAGTTTGCGTAACATTTGAAATAAGAGCAAGGGCTTGGCTGAGAAGTCTCTAATGGTGGATGCGATGCCCTTGT
>JBGSMY010000399.1:0-5538 GCA_041739975.1 Pirellulaceae bacterium | reverse complement strand
GTTTAAATTCTTGAGTAAACGTACGGCGATCTTGTCTGACTGGCTTGCGCTGCTTTTTGGCCATCGTGGCACTCCTAAGGTTCGGCTTCTAAGCATACAATCTTAGAGGTTGGCGCGCCCGTCAACCGTGGGCCACCTCATAAAGTCCCTCATTTTGGAGATGCAAGGTTATGAAAAAATTATGGTTGTTGCCATACCGCAAACTGTTGATCGCGCGCTATTTTGGACCACTTTTATTGTGGTTGGTTTTCATGAACTCAAAAGAATTGAATGGGCAACAAGAGACTCCAATTGTGACCCGAGTGGAGGAAGATTGGGAATTGGTCGTAATGGAAGCTGAGCCTGACTTAGCAGCTCCACAGATCGTGACTTACATGATGCCCAACAAACTGGATCAGGAATTCCTGTTTACGTTTCATATCAACCATGCGACTTTACCGGACGAGATGATGGGGGGGTTGCAAATTCAAAGTTGGACTTCGCCGACATCGTTTCGGTACAAGCTACAAGTAGGCTCGCAAAAACTTTCATGGAATACAGAAGTCATTACCTGGACGCAACGGATGTCGGTTTCATCTGGCTATCTTTATTACTCGATTCGGGACTTCCAGTCTGCCTCATTTGGGGACTACGAATATGACAACAATCTTCGGATGCGTATTTCTACCGCGATGACAAGTTTATCGAATTACACGTGGGAAGATTCGATCAAAGAGTCCGGAGTGACTTTCGCAGAAAACCGCGTTCACTTTCTCAAGCTCAAACGAGTTAGATGTTATTCTTCATCGGGATTGATTAAAGAGGTACAACTAGACCTCGATGTTCAATCGAAGTAAACGTTACTTGTTGGTTTTAGGGTCCGATAGCTTCTGCAAAACATCGTTATTTGGGAAAACTATGAACATCTTACATAAGCCCGGAATTAGTCGGGTAAGTCGACGGGGCGCGATCGCACCACTTTCATTATTCATGCTGGTCCCGATGATTGCTTGTATGGCATTTTCTGTTGAATTGGCAAGAATATCAGCCGTAAAAGCTGAATTACAGCGCACTGCAGATGCCGCGGCAATGGCTGCCGCATGGGATTTATTACAAACAACCATCGAACAAACGGAAATTATTCCAGGCATTGCGAAAGCTCGATTTTCTGCACAACAATCGGTAATGCAAAACCCAGCAGGCAATGTGATATTGTCAATCGACTCAAATTCAAATAACTCGGAGGATGGTGAGATCGCCATCGGCACCTATTTGCCGACTGGTGTATTTGAAATTTGGCACGATGATGAAAGTCCGCAACCTAATGCGGTCCGGGTTACAGTCCAAAGATCAAAGGATCGCAACGGGTCAATGCAGATGCTCTTTGGAAAATTTCTGGGGGTTAATGAAGCCCAATTCTCCACGACCACAATTGCAGGATTCTTGACAAATTTTCGCGGGTTTAAAGCACCGCCTGCAGGCGAAACGATTGGCGTACTGCCATTTACAGTACGAGATACGACTTGGGCCGCATTCACCGAAGGAGCTGGCTCCGACGATTGGACCTTCGACAAAGATTCTGGTGCTATCTTCGCAGGCGGAGACGGAGTGTTAGAACTCAACATTTTTCCGCATACAACAGGGTCATCAGGAAACTCGGGGACTATCAACTTTGGCGCGTCAAGTAACAGCACGAATACTTTAAGACGCCATATTCGAGAGGGTCTTAATGCCGATGACTTGGCGCATCTCCCCAACGGTCGGCTGGAACTCGACGCTGACGGTATGCTTCTACTGAATGGCGATACCGGCATTAGTGCCGGAATGAAAGATGCAATTAGTGAGATTTTGGGACAACCGCGAATACTTCCATTGTACTCAAGTGTTTCCGGAAACGGAAACAACGCTTACTTCCAAATTGTTGCTTTTGTTGGAGTTCGTATTGTAGAAGTAGATCTTACTGGTTCGAAAAACAAAAATAAGAAGATTCTAATTCAACCGGCTCCAACGGCAATTAAGTTTGGTATTCCATCCACTGAAGCTATCACAAGCGAATTTTTGTTTACTCCCGTAAACATTGTAAAATAATGCTAACAGGACGCATCCATTTATACCGTTCATTCTCTGAATTCAAAATACTACCCATGTACAAACGATTTAAAAAACTTCCCTTGCAATGCAAACACGACCGCGTAGGCGCCGCTGCCGTAGAATTTGCAATCGTTGCGCCCTTATTTTTTTTATTCTTGTTAGGAATTATTGACGTTAGCCGAATGGTGATGGCCCAAACCGTTTTGGTAAATGCGTCTCGAGAAGCTAGCCGCGTTGCGATTATCCAAGGTTCGACTACCGCAGAGGTAGAAGAAACTGCTGTTCAATTTGCCGAGGCGGGATTGATAAATGGTGTGACGGTCGTCGTCAACGTGACACAATCACAATTCAACGATACTGAATTTGTCACTGTGACTCTAACGGTGGCTTTTGATCAAGTCTCTTGGAGTGGAATTCTCATGGTGATGGGAGATCGGCTGATTACTGGATCGACGACCATGCGCAGAGAGATTTATTGACCTTCAAGTCATCCAATGGGTTATATACACATCGCGTCGCCAGGTTATCGGAAATCATAAAAATGGTACAATTGGTTCTTCATTTTTTTGATACTTCCTTGGTGACACATGAATACCAGCGAATTTATTTGGATGAACGGCGAAATGGTACCTTGGCAAAATGCCACGGTGCACGTCATGACTCACGCGCTCCACTATGGCTCTAGCGTTTTTGAAGGCATCCGTTCTTATGCAACCCATCGAGGACCAGCCATCCTTCGACTCGGAACTCATGTCCGCCGTCTGATGGATTCGGCCAAAATGTATCGCATGAACGTTCCATTCACTGCCGAACAATTATCCGTTGGTTGCCGTCAAGTCGTTCGCGACAACCATTTGTCCGGCGCCTATATCCGACCTTTGATTTACCGGGGTTATGGTTCCATTGGTGTCACGCCGCCACCGGACAGTCCCGTTGATGTCGCGATTATCGCTTTTGAATTTGGCGCATATCTTGGCTCAACCGCCATCGAACAAGGGATTGACGCTTGCATTTCCTCTTGGCATCGAACAAATAGCGGCTCAATTCCCGTGCAAAGCAAAGCGGGTGGGCATTACACGAATGCCTTTTTAATCGGCTCAGAAGCCCGACTCAACGGTTATGGTGAAGGCATTGCCGTCAATCCTCAAGGACTGGTGGCGGAAGCGGCCGCATCTAATTTGTTTATGGTTCGCGATGGCGTTATTTATACTCCGCCAATTGCTGCCGGCATTTTGGGCGGCATTACTCGCGATTGCGTGGTCAACTTAGCTAAGGATTTAGGCTATCAAGTAGTTTCTGATCAGATTCCTCGAGAGTCGCTGTATGTCGCCGACGAATTATTTCTAACGGGCACAGCCGCGGAGATCACTCCAGTGCGATCGCTTGACAGAATTTCCATCGCGGAGGGCAAACCGGGGCCCATCACTCGTGCCATTCAATCCGCGTTTTTTGGTCTATTTGACGGCTCCACTCCAGATCGACACCACTGGTTGGACAGCGTTGAGAATTAATTCTCCTTTCTTTTTGCTATTCCTTTTTCTCCGCTAATTTGCCTAGAATGTGAATATTACGCCATTCGTTGGCGGCGTTCGCGCGTGGTACTTTGTCGCTAACTGGGAATTGATCATGCTGCAATTACTCAAGTGTTGTCCGATTTTGCGTGGCTCGCTTTGTTTTGTCGGTGCTCTTAGCATCGGTGCTGCAATGCATCATTGGCAATCTGCTGCCGATTTAGCGCGTTCATCGCGTTCCGTTACAACTAATATATCCACAGAAAATTCGTCGCGACCCGATGACGAGAAAATTGTCTTTCCGCCTGCCCAGGACTTAGTTAAAGAATGGGAACGACCAGCGATTACCCTTTTTGTTTCCGGCGGGCTCAAGGGGTATATCGAGCCCTGCGGATGCACGGGATTGGAGAATCAAAAAGGCGGTTTGATGCGACGTCGCTCAGCTCAAAAAGTTTTACTCGACCGTGGCTGGGACTTGTTAACGATCGATTCCGGCGATATTGAACGCCGCACGGGTTCTCAAGCTCGCGTTAAAATTCAAACTACGTACGAAATTCTCTGTCGCATCATGAATTACGATGTGATTGCTTGGGGTCCCGATGACCTTAAAACACCTGCCATCGATCTCGTCCAAGCACTGATCGACAATGCGCCCAATGGACAAATGCCCATCGTCGCGGCCAACGTCGAAGTTCTCAGTGATGAATTTAGCGCCAAATTTCGGGTCGTTGAGCGAAACGGGCTAAAGGTCGGAATCACCACAGCCATCGCCGATAGCTTGCTGCAAGAAATCAAAAACCTCGAAATTAATATATTGCCGATGGCAAATCAGTTAAATCAAATTACAGCCAGTCTGCGTCAAGCACAATGCAACTATACCGTTTTATTGCTGCATGGATCGCTCGAAGAATGTCGCGAAGTGGCGCAGCAATTTCCATTTTTCGATATCATGATTGCCGCCGGCGGCGCCGGTGATCCCACCTTCCAACCTGAAGTAATCTCCAATGGTCGACATACTACTAACTTAATTCAAGTTGGCGCTAAAGGCATGCACGTCGGATTGGTCGGATTGTATGCCGGTGAAAAAAAGCTGATCTATGAACGAGTCCCAATGGATGCTCGATTTGTTGACGACGAAGAAGTAAAAGTATCCTTTAAACGATACCAAGACCGTTTGAAGGAGATGTACAAAGACCCTAAGACCTACCATCATAAAGACATCGAACCCAGAAAACACCCCAGCGGCAATCTATTCGTTGGCTCAGCTGCATGCAAAGATTGCCACGAAGAAGAATATGACATTTGGCGCAAAGGGCTCGATGAACAAGGCGGTCCTCATTTTCGGGCAACACTCGACCTCACGGAACCAGGGGAACGTACTTGGGTCCAACGGCACTACGACCCCGAATGTATCAGCTGTCACGTCACGGGCTGGAATCCACAAGGCTATTACCCTTACGAATCAGGATATATGACCGAGAGCGACAAGAAGTTGCACGGCAACGGATGTGAAAATTGCCACGGTCCTGGATCCAAACACGTCGCGGTCGAGAACGGGGACTTGGAAGTCAATGAAACCGAAGCTGAAAAGATTCTCAAGGGAATGCGCATGACGCTCGAAGAGGCTCGCAGTCACGCATGTATGGAATGCCACGATATCGATAATAGCCCTGACTTTTTTAAAGACGGGGCGTTTGATAAATATTGGGCCAAAATTAAACACGGCTCGAGCGCCACGTCGAAATAGTCGTAACAACCGGCATGTAAAAGCAGGTGGCCACAAGCTTTCAGCTTGTGGTCATCACTACCCCTAAACCATTCAGCGTATGCGCGAACGTGGCCACAAGCTTTCAGCTTGTGGTCATCACAGGCCCTAACCATTCAGCGTGCGCACGAACGTGGCCACAAGCTTTCAGCTTGTGGTCATCACTAACCCTAAACCATTCAGCGTGTGCGC
>JBGSMY010000388.1:0-23325 GCA_041739975.1 Pirellulaceae bacterium | reverse complement strand
GGAAGATTGAAGACAGGAAGATTGGCGCGCAAGAGAACAGCGTTGCTGAAAACGAGTCTCCCCAGGGCGTTTGTTGCGAAGGCACTTCAGAAACAGATATTGAATCGACTTTTTTTCAGATTCAGTCCTTCGAGCATGAGGACTTGCGGATTGAAATCTGTTCCATCTGTTCGTTGTTTGCCAAAGCGCTGGCGAATGACTTTTCGATTCTCGATGTCCTCCAGCCTTTAACGGTCGAGCTAATCAACTCGCCAAACTGCGGGGAAATTCAACGGCTTGCAATTCGGCAATCAGCTCGCGGTCCACCGCGCACTTAAACTCCCCACCGATAAGACGCATCGCCACTGAGACTGACAAATTCAATGTCAACGTACGAGTTTAACAACAACGTACGAGGCGTCTTTTTCTCAAGATTTCCTAAGGCGCTCACCCTTCAATTTCGAGTCGTCCTCGACCCGCGCGGTCGATGAAATTGAAATTGGTTTTTAGGTTAGAGCTCCACTTTTGGTGAATGGTCCTGTGTGCCGCGTAGGCGCTCAGAGCCCATTTTCCGCCTGCCGCTTTTCCGCACGTGGGTTTGGTAAACCGCAAGCCTGGCGGTCTGACAGTCGACTAGGTGTCCGGTGCGCGGACTCCGTGCGGATTTTTAGAACATTGTTGGTGTGATTGGTTTTTGGATTTGATGATTGAATTTGGAGTAAAGGAGTTTGCGATGTGTCTTGATTCGAGTCTACTGAAAATCGATGTCTTTCGAAGAAATGGCAATAGTTCTGGAAGACTCGATGGGATGTGCCGCGGATTTACGTTGATCGAATTGCTGGTTGTGATTGCGATCATTGGCATTTTGGTGGGCATGTTGTTGCCGGCAGTACAATCGGTGCGTGAAGCCGCTCGGCGAACGAAATGCCTCAACAATATGAAACAGCTCTCGATAGCCGTGCAGAATTACGAAAGCGCCTTCCAAGCGTTTCCAGTAAACCAGATCGGCCCGGGAGTAACCGTCAGCCCCACGAAAGTAGGCACCGGCTACTACAGTTGGATAGTTTGGATCCTGCCGTATTTCGAACAAGGCAATCTATACGATGCCTTGGACACATCATTCAACATGTCGAGTAATGTTGTGCCTGGCGGTGCGTTCAGTCCCTTCTCCGTGCAAATTGACGCATCGCATCCTAACGCGGTGGTCGCGGGTACGCCCATCGCGACAATGTTGTGTCCTTCGGACTTGATCACCCATGCAAACTCGGCCCTGCTTGGTTCCGCCAATCCGGCCAGCGGTAGTTATGCGGCCAATTTGGGATGGCCCAGTTCGGTCACGGGCTACAACGGTGAGCGATCAGTTCCCGGACGATTCAACGGTGTAGTGCCAATTCGCTATCCACAGTCCCCAATCGCTTGGCATCCTCAAGGTAAGCAATCGATGCGGGACTTGATCGATGGATCCAGCAACACCGCCATAATCTCGGAACGCTTGGTGCAAACGGCACAAACGATTGCGGAGATACAAGCTTCCAATCGTCGAATCCAATCTCACCATGTGACGCGGAGTCCTCGCACGCTGTCGGAATTGGAAGCGTTATGCGGACCGCCAACGCACACCGACGCCCCTTATTCTGCCTTTGTCGGTCGGGCTTGGATCTTAGGCTGGGCGCCGGCGGGCAATATGTATCTGCATCTTAAAACCCCTAATACCAACAACGGGCATTTCACCGGAGCTTCCAGTTCCAGTGAAATGCAAGGTGATTTTATTGTAACCCCCAGCAGTCGCCATCCAGGAGGCGTGAATATCGCATTTGCCGATGGCAGTGCCCGATTCTTAACCAACTCGATTGACCACCGCACTTGGTGGGCTCTCGGTAGTCGAGACGCGGGCGATTTGTTGGGAACAGTGGAATAGTTTTTCTCGTTTTACTTTTCTCGGAGCTTTTTAAATGTTGAATAAGTTAATACACGGTATTGCGTTAACCCTAATCGCTTCCTGTTCGACGATCGCTTTCGCACAACATGAGGGCGATGTGGAATTCGAATATCATGGCGGCCGGATCGAAATCGAAAGCGGCGAACTCAGTTTATTGTTCGCAGACCGAATTGTTGAAGGTGTTTTTCCAATGGGAGGCTTTTTTGATCGGTTTACCAGTGATCCGGGATTTGAGGCTCACATGCCGATCGGCCCGGGAGATATCATTGGATTTTCGCTGCATGCTGGCCACCATGGGCACTTTCTCAATTTTTTTGATCCCACGACTAACCGAATCGAAAACTCGCACCCGTGGTCGATCAATATCGACTGGGGGGTCGGAAACATCGACGTTTCGGCGGCAAATGGTGGCACAGGTTTGATTGGTCAAGCTGACGGCGGTGGCCTATTCCATCTCCACACAGATTTCCGCTTGAGCGGCGGAACCCCTGTCGGCGCCTATGGATTCTTGATGAGCCTCAACACTTCGGCAGTCGGAATTGGCGACTCTGATCCGTTTTGGGTGGTTTTCAATTTCGGCATGGCCCAAACAGACTTTGAGCTGGCAACTCGCAACTTCACCGGCATTCCTGAGCCATCAAGTCTGGGATTGATCTGTGGAGGGTTGTTCGGACTGTCGAGTTTAACTCGCCGGCATCGATCACGGTAACTGTGGCTGTTTATCTGCCCAATTATCAAGGAAAACGCTGCGTATCAACACGGTACGCGGCGTTTTTTTATTTTTTACGATCAACTTTCCGCGACTCTATTCTCATTGTTAATCTTAGTTGTTTATATTTACAACCCCCCCGGCCCCGGCATCCCACCGCTTGCGAACCGACCTTGGAATTAGGAATTGCCGGCATATAAATGTTCATTTTTGCTACACCTTTTCAAGTTTTTATGGCATTCATGAAATTTTGGCGAAACATTTACCTTCCTAAAGGTGTCTTACTGTGGGCCAATTTCTCGATGTCGAGGCAATGTCGAGAAATAATCTGGAACAGACGAATAGGGGTAAGGTCTTCGCTCATTATTGGCTGACTTGGCAATTTCTGGTGACTTGTCCAATCGACAACTGGACTCGATTGCCTGGAAAGACTGTCAGGAAAGTCAGATTAGGACAGCGCTAACTGCTTGTTTTTAAGTCGTTTGCTAGATGAGCGTCAGACCACTGGTAAGTTCGCTGCAATGCGTGATGGCGACCGGATGATCACTGCATCGTTTACTACTGGGTCATTGAACATTGGTTCATCGCTGAACAATGTTTCATGGTCCGACAGTGGTTCATGGATGTAATTTACGCGTCAGGTTGACCAATCAATCAATTCCCTCAATGTCGGTTGTGAAAGTTGAAGGTACTGGCCATGGTAGAAATCAAGCACAAAACCACCGGTAAATTATTGTTGCGTGTCAATGCGAACTCACTTCGCGGAGTGATTTTACTCGGCGAGGATTTGGGCGGCGCCGACTTAATGGAACTCGATTTGACTGAATGCAAGTTATCGAGTTGCAATTTAACGGAGGCCGATCTGCGGAACGCCAATTTGACTCATGCGCGTTTGCAAAATTGTGTTGCCCGACGCGCTGATTTTTCTTACGCCGACATCACGCAAGCTAATTTATCCGACAGTGTATTTGACAATGCCGATTTCTCGTTTGTCAAAAGCAAGAACGCCCATTTTCGCCACGCTAAAATGAACGGTGGCAAATTCTTAAAAGGCGATTTTGCGCATAGTGACTTTTCATTTGCCGAACTCCGCGGAAATTTTCACGGCGCAATTTTACATAAATGCAATCTGTACGGTGCAGATATGTCAACCGCGGATTTGAGCATGGCCGACCTCCGCGAATGCGATATGACCGGCGCTAACATTCAAAAAGCTGATTTTAACTTTGCCAAAATGCAAGGCAGTATCGGAACCAACGGACAGCCTTGGGGAACTGCTTACAAAAAAATCGATCGCAAACGACCTTGGTGGCAACTTTGGGGACGAAGCGCTGCGATGTAGCATCTGCGTCTTTGAATATCTTAAAGTTGCCGAATTGCGGCGACCTATGTTTATTGTCGTCAGAACAAACTGGCATTGACGGATCGTTGTATTTTGCGAACGGTGCGACGATTATAGCGCCAACTTGACCTCTTAGTTTTTGGGATCTCTCAAACTCATTGCCAGTTGATTGACGATTTTTCGAGCCGTAATGTTAACAGGCAACTCAGCCAACCTCTGCCAATCCACCCACTCAAACCCTGCCATTGGCGTTTTTTGATCACGAACTTGTAGTTCGGTAACCGTCAATGTAATGCGAAATTTGGTTACGGCATGACGCTGCTTCTTCGGCCATTCGTATCGCGACAATACTCGGATCTTATGTCGATCAATCCACGATTCACAAGAATTGGAATCAAGCGCATCGGTAACTCCTAGTCGAGGAAAATCCCAAAGCCCAGCCCAACGTTGACCAGGCAAGCATTGTCGCAACAAAAATTTTGAATTCTTGCTTTTCGATAATGTGTGAACGATTAAGACATGTTCGTGGCGGTCCTCATATTTAATCTTCTGTGCCTTAACTGGAAATCGCTGCGGATGTCCCGATTGAGCCGCGCCGCAATGATTGTTCAAAGGGCATTGCGCACACAGAGGATTTCGAACCAAACAGATTTGATTGCCAAGTTCCATGAGCGCCTGATTAAATTCACCCGGTTGCTCGTGGGGAACAATCGACTCAGCGAATCCCCAAAGCTGTCTTTGTCCTGCGGAAGAAGTGACATCTAGCTTGGACGCTAATAACCGTGAATACAGTCGAATCGTATTGCCCTCTAGAATCGGAAGCCTTTGGTTTACCGCAATGGAAAGGATCGCATTAGCCGTGTATCGACCGATCCCAGGCAAGGCTAATACAGCGTTGACCTCTTGGGGAAATCGACCTGCATGTTGCTCCACGATAATTTTCGCTGCGCGATGGAGCTGTTTGGCGCGGCGGTAATATCCAAGGCCTTCCCATAGTTTTAGGACATCCTGCTCAGGCGCTTGAGCCAAGCGACGGACATTTGGAAATGCGGACAAAAAACGAAGATAGTAATTCACTACCGTCGCCACTTGCGTTTGTTGCAACATGATCTCACTGATCCAAACCCGATACAGTGATTTTTGTTTTCGCCAGGGCAAATCGCGTCGGTGATGCTGGTACCAAACTTGCAATGCCGTTGCTAACTCTGATCGCAACGGTTTTCCTAGCAACGAATCGATGGAGATATCTTTCGAGTCGACCATCGTACTCTACTTGGTTACATTCCGCCGCATGTCGAACACCCGCCTAATCTACACCCGTCCAGGTAACGCCGTCTGGCACCTTGTTAGTTGGCGACGATATTAATTAACCGATCGGGCACGATAATTACTTTTTGCACCGTCTTACCGACTAATAAGCCCGCGACTTTTTGATCTGCTAAAGCGATGGCCTGCAGTTCAGATTGACTCAATCCTCGCGCCACCACAATTTTAGCCCGAACCTTACCTAGGATTTGAACAGGGATTTCAATGGATTGATCAACAGTCAGCGAATCGTCAAAAACCGGCCATGACACGTAGGCCAAAGATTCGCGATTGCCCAACAGGTGCCAAAGTTCCTCTGCGATATGGGGTGCTAAAGGTGCCAACAAAAGTACAAATGAACTCATCAACGCCCGTGGTCGCGTTGACTGTTTTGTAAAGTAGTTAACAAATTCCATCAATCGAGCGATGGCGGTATTGAAACTGAGGTTTTCCAAATCCCGTGTGACCGCTTTTGTTGTCTTGTGCATTAACCTGAGTGCTTCGTCCTCGGGTTCTTGGTCCACGACACTTGGACTTAACTGCATCGTTTCACTTCGTTCATCCACGATCATTCGCCAAACGCGATCCAAGAAACTGCGAACGCCATTGACCCCGGCCATACTCCATGGTTTTGTTGCTTCGAGAGGCCCCATGAACATTTCATACAACCGCAAGGCGTCCGCGCCATGATCAGCGACAATCTCATCTGGATTAATAACATTTCCTCGCGCTTTTGACATCTTGTGCGCGCGACTATCGATGTGAATCGTGGCATCGGAGCGTAAGACAAATCGATCGCCTTGTTTCTCAACTTGTTCGCTTGTCAATTTCACCGCATGCACCGGTTGGCGATTTTTTACTTGTACAAATTGATGTTGTTCGTCCTCGGTTACCCATTGAGAACTGATCCACTTTTCATCCGCCGTTCGATACCCGGTAAATTCCATTTCACCTAAAATCATGCCTTGGTTCACAAGCTTTCTAAATGGTTCGGCCGTGGAAACAAGGCCGCGGTCAAATAGAACTTTGTGCCAAAACCGAGCATATAAAAGGTGCAAGACCGCGTGCTCGGCACCGCCGATGTACAAATCCACCGGCATCCATTGGCGCTCTTTTTCCGGGTCGACAAACCGATCGGTGTTTTTCGGATCAATAAAACGCAAATAATACCAACAAGATCCTGCCCATAGCGGCATCGTATTGGTTTCGCGGCGATAACGGACCCCATCAATGACGGGATACAGCCACTCTTCAGGCGACTTGCCGAGCGGTGGCTCGGGACGACCGTGAGGTTTGTAGTCTTCTAAATGAGGTAGATCAACTGGCAGTTGCGAAATCGGAACTGCGAGTTTCATTCCCGTCGGTTGACCTTGATTATCCAATTCATGCAAGATCGGAAACGGTTCGCCCCAAAAACGTTGACGACTGAACAACCAATCTCGCAATTTGTAATTCACGGCCGTACGCCCTAAACCATTGGCTTGCAAATCGGCAACGATTTGGCGTTTACACTCCGCAGTGGACAAACCAGTATATTGTCCTGAATTGACCGCTTGACCTTCGCCGAAAAAACAGGCAACAGCACCCGAGGTTTTAGCGTTTTCGTCGGACTTATTGGGCTCGACCACGGTTTGAATTTCCAAACCGAATTGTGTGGCGAACTCAAAATCACGTTGATCGTGGGCAGGTACCGCCATGATCGCCCCCGTTCCGTAACCGATCAACACATAATCTGCTATCCAAATCGGTATGGGTCGACCGTTCACGGGGTTGATGGCAAAGGCCCCCGTAAAAACGCCGGACTTCTGTTTTTTCTCTTCTTGACGTTCGCGATCACTACGCGCCGAGGCCCAGGTGCGGTATTGATCGACCACGGACCGTTGCTCGGGCGTCGTCAAACTGTCAACCACCGGGTGTTCCGGGGCAACCACCATATACGTGGCACCAAACAGGGTATCGGGCCGCGTCGTATAAACTCGCAATACCTCTTCACCCGGTAGTCGCGGAAATCCCTGACGACCGCGCACTGTTTGCCAATCGACAAATTGTCGCAATGGTCCGACATAAAAATCGACTTCAGCACCTTGGCTGCGACCAATCCAATCACTCTGAAGTTTTTTGATTCCATCCGGCCAATCCATCGATTCCAAATCGGACTCTAATCGATCAGCATAAGCAGTAATTCTCAGCATCCATTGCCGAAGCGGGATTCTTTGCACGGGGTGGCCCCCCCGTTCACTGCGGCCGTCGATTACTTCTTCATTTGCCAAAACAGTGCCTAAACCTGGACACCAATTGACGAGTGCGTCAGCCTGATAAGCCAAGCGAAAACTATCTTGATATTCGCGCACAGCGCGGTCACCTTGCAACGTGACCTCTGTTGGAATTGGCAATTCAGCGATCGGTTTTCCCCGTTGTGCTTGGTCGTCATACCAAGAGTCGTAAAGAATCAGAAAAATCCATTGAGTCCATTTGAAATACTCGACGTCCGTTGTCGCAAGCTGACGATTCCAATCGTAGCTAAATCCGAGCATCCTCAATTGTCGACAGAAATTGGCGATGTTTTTTTCAGTTGATACACGTGGAGGCGTATTTGTCTTAATTGCATATTCTTCTGCTGGGAGGCCAAACGCGTCAAATCCCATGGGGTGCAAGACCGAGTATCCCAGCATGCGTTTCCAACGGCAAACGATATCGGTGGCTGTGTATCCTTCAGGATGCCCTACATGCAAACCCTCTCCACTGGGATAGGGAAACATATCCAAGACATAGAGTTTTTTGTCATTGGGAGGATCCGGCGTGCGAAACGTTTGATTAGCCTCCCAATAGCGTTGCCATCGGGGTTCGATTTCAGCGGGATTATATCGCGGCACAGCAACTACTCTGACTTTTTAAAAGGAACGAATTATTGAAAAGGGGCGGATCGTGCGATTGAATAAACCTGGAACCGGACATTTTGCCTCGGCTCCAGGTTCGCGATTCCTCAACACAAACGGATGTCGTCGACGAATATTAAGTCGGCTATCTTAACGAAAACGGGGCGTTTCGTGGAATGCGCATTGCGAATTTTTGTCGGCCCTGAACTGGAATGTTATTTTAGCTATAATCGTGGGCGGCGCACTTTTCGTATCAAGACTACTTTGGTTGACAGAATTGAGATGTATTGTCGACCAGCGATTGTCCAGCGGGTTTAGGCCCCACAAAAAGTGGGACCGGTTGTAGTTCGCCAAGGCACAACAGCACGATGCTGGCCATTGAAATGGCTTTAATACTGAATGAAACGGTGTTAAGGGATTGCCTCAAGCTGTTAAGCACCGCGAGCTCGATTCGAATTTCGCTTAGAACCAACGCTCAATAAAGGAATGAGACTCCATGATCCGTCGAAGACCGCGCTTGCGATTAGTCGAAAGCGAGCGAGAAATGATGCGCGCTGCCGGCCGGTTTAATGCACAGCTAATGGATTTCATTCGGCCTTACGTTCAGCCCGGCGTGACAACGGGAAAAATCGATCGTCTGATTCACGATTACACCTTGGATCACGGAAACATCCCGGCCTGTCTGGGATATGCGGGCGACAAGCAACCGTTTCCCAAGAGTTGTTGCACCAGTATCAATGATGTAATCTGCCATGGAATTCCTGGTGATTATGCATTGCAGGAGGGCGACATTTGCAATATCGACATTACCAGCATCGTCGACGGCTGGCATGGCGACCAAAGCGAAACGTTTTTGATTGGAGAAGTTTCTGACGAGTCGCGGCAAGTTACCCAATGCGCATTTGATTGTTTGTACCTTGCCATCGAAGCGATTCGCCCGGATTGTCAGGTGGCAATCATTGGCGAGACGATTACGGCTTATGTGGCCCAACATTCCCGATTTGGTGTGGTCGACAAATACGTCGGTCATGGCATTGGAACGATGTTTCATCAACGACCCAATATTCCCCATGTCCCGAATCGACATGCGTACCAAGATCGCTTGTTTGTGGGGATGTGCTTTACGATCGAGCCGATGATTAATGTAGGTTCACCGCAAACGGTACTCGATAAAAATGATGGTTGGACCGTTCGCACAATCGACTGTAAATACTCGGCCCAATTCGAGCACACGATTTTGATGACGGAGACGGGACCAGAAATCTTGACATTGACCAAAGCAGGTCCGCAACGTGGGCATCGATTTTGAGCGAATGGGATTGGAAACCAATCGCTGTTAGAAATCTTCCATAATTTGTTTGGGTGTGTCGGTAGGTTTGCCGTCGAGAAAATGCCAACCGGTCAGGTACCAACCGTCACCAAAGGGTTTTGTCCAACGGCATTCGGCTACAAAAACCGCAGGTTCTGAGCCTAGTCGATGAACAAAAATGTCGGCGTTGGTCATTTCTTGAATTTTCTTCATCACAATAATGCAAACCCCTTGCGACGAAATGTTGCGGGAAATCCCCAATAACATTCCGGATTCGCCTTTGCTGCGAATCAGAGTCGGCCGGACTAACGTCTCGCGAATTGAACTGCGTCGTTCGTTTTGGTCATAACGAACGTCTTCAAGCAGCATCTGGTGTACCAAAGTTGCGTATTTTGACGCACTGTGGTTGGTGGCACTACGCATCATGACAATGGTCTCGTCGTCATCAAGGTTTGGAATCGGTCGGCGAATAGTACTGTGTCCAACAGCAACCATATGTCAGTTGCGGGTGGCAAGTCGGCTAAATGTAGTCATAAATGCGGAAACTTCGCGGCGTTTGGTTCTGAACATGGCGGATTTAACGGTTATTCGTGCGGTGAGACAATAGGCTGCTCCTTGAAAAACAGAGAGAATCCGACTTTAATGACGCTTACCTTCCAAAAATCAGGCCGAGGGGAAAGAAACTAGGCATGGAAAATGCGATTGTATTGCGGTCAGTAACCAAGTCATTTGGAGCTCATCGAGCTGTCGATCAATTGGACCTCACGGTTCCATCGGGCTCCATTTATGGATTTATTGGTCCAAATGGCAGTGGCAAAACCACGACACTGAGAATGATCTTGAGAATCTTTCAACCGGACTCTGGCTCGGTTGAGGTCTTAGGAAACCTGCAAGGAACGACTGCCGATGACCGTTTGGGTTATCTGCCGGAAGAACGAGGGCTCTATAAACGCATGAAAGTTCGCGAGCTGTTGACCTATTATGCTCGCCTCAAAGGTTTTCACCAATGTCGGGAAGCGATCGATGGTTGGCTCGAAAGATTAGGTGGAACCACCTGGGTTAATAAGCGAATCGACTCGTTATCCAAAGGAATGGCTCAAAAAATCCAATTTATTGCGGCAGTTGTTTCGCGGCCCCAGTTGGTGATCCTCGACGAACCGTTTTCCGGTCTCGACCCCGTAAATATGGAAACGCTCAAAGATGCGGTATTGTCGCTACGTCAGAACGGCACCACAGTAATTTTTTCGACTCACGATATGGAAATGGCCGAGCGCATGTGCGACACCATTTTTATGATTTTCAAAGGGAAAAAAGTACTGGACGGCTCCCTTGACGAGATTCAAGCAAGGTACCCCGCCAATCGGATCCGCGTTAGATTTGAAAATCATACCGAGGAGTTTCCACAATTACCCGGCATTCGCGATATCCAAAGAGTAGGCCGATACTTTGAGTTTCAGTGTCTGGAGATAGCCCACTCCCAAAGTCTGCTAAAGTCCCTTTTAGAGCAACGGATCGTCACGGACTTTCGCATTGTGAAACCGTCACTTCACGATATTTTTGTGCAAATTGCTCGACCGGAAATGGTGAATGGCGAGTTGCTGACAACCAACGAGGTATCGACATGAAAAAAGTTTGGGTGATTGCAGCACGCGAATACCGGACGATGGTGGCCACAAAGACATTTTTGATCTCGCTGATCATGATGCCGCTGTTGATGATGGGTAGCATGGTGCTAATGACCTTGCTCAAGGACATCGGAGAAGTGAAACACCGAACCATATTGGTCGCCGATGCATCCGAAAAATTGCTAGGGTTGTTGCAAGAAAAAGCCACGATACACAATCAACGAATCGAGGCTCAGGCAGCAGCGGCAAAAACAGACGGTGCCGATTCTGGTTCCGATTCGCCATTTGATTCAGCCAATGGCGAGCTTTATACACTGCAGGCCACGCCTCAATCACAACTCAGTGACGAACAGCGACTGGAAATATCAGATCGGATTCGCGACGAGAACCTGTACGCATTTGTTGAAATCCCGGCTCAAATCCTCGCCGATCCGGCGACAATGGCGAATACGACCGACCTGCGGGTCAAATTTTATTCGCTCGATTCGAGCATTGCGTCCGCCCGACAATGGCTGTCTCAAGTCATCAACGAACTGGTCCGAGAACAACGATTGCAAGCCAAAGGCATTGACTTTCAGCTCGTACAAATTGCCAGTCAACCGGTACCTGTTGTCAACATGGGACTGGTCAATCGTGATGTCGATGGACAGGTAGCCCAAGCCCAAGAAAAACAGGGCATGACGGATATCTTTCTGCCTTTAATCATGATGATGTTTATGTTTATGGTGATTTTCATGTCATCACAGCCGATGCTCGAAAGCGTAATCGAAGAAAAATCCCAAAGAATCGCCGAGGTGCTTTTGGGCAGTGCTAATCCATTTCAGTTGATGGCTGGCAAACTGTTAGGTACGGTTGGCGGCTCACTAACGATTTTTGCAATCTATATTATTGGAGGTTGGTTTGTCGCTCAAGATCGCGGCTGGCTTGATCAGTTCCCATTTCACTTGGTACCTTGGTTTATTGCCTTTCAAGTGCTGGGCGTCTTGTTTTACGCCGCAATTTTTTTGGCGGTAGGAGCTAGTGTATCGCAATTGAAAGAGGCGCAGTCATTATTGCTGCCGGTTTGGATGGTTTTAATGTTGCCGCTGTTTGTCTGGTTGCTGATTGTCCGTGACCCAAATGGCCCGCTCGCTTTTGGGCTGACTTTTTTTCCGCCTTCGACATCGACGACCATTATTTTGCGACTGGCCACGGGACAGACTATTCCTTTGGCGGAAATTCTGATCGGTTTGGTGCTGATGATCGTGGCAACAACCATAGTTGTGGCGTTGGCAGGTCGAATTTTTCGCGTTGGGATTCTCTGGCAGGGCAAAGTGCCCAAACTTTCCGAGCTCGCCCGATGGGCTTTTTTTGGCTGATCGGCAAATTGCATCGGGAAAGGGCACGCGATATCGATGCTCGGTTATATAACGAAACGGAAAACTGGAGGAGCGAATGGAAGACGATGATCCATTTTTAGTCAATGCCCAGCGATTGGAGATCGCCAAAAATTGGTTGCCCCGTTACACCGGAATGCCAATCGACGAATTCGGCGATTACGTGTTGTTAACCAATTTCGACAATTACTTACGCAAATTCGCCTCGCGATTTGATTGTCCCATCCGCGGCGAAGGCAAACCGATGCAGGCCGCCACTAACGACAATGGCCTGACGATCATTAATTTTGGAATCGGTTCCGCCAACGCCGCGACCATCATGGACTTGCTCAGCGCCCGAGCGCCCAAAGGAGTCCTATTTCTCGGGAAATGTGGTGGACTCAAGAAATCCACTGAGATTGGCCACTTTATTTTGCCCATCGCTGCTATCCGCGGCGAAGGCACCAGCCTGGATTACTTCCCACCAGAAGTCCCGGCCTTACCAAGTTTTAAGTTGCACAAATTCGTTTCGGAAAACCTGGTACAACGCAATTTGGATTATCGAACTGGAGTCATTTACACCACCAACCGCCGCCTTTGGGAGCACGACTACACGTTTCGCGACCGCCTGGTCCAAATGGCCTGCATCGGCATCGATATGGAAACCGCAACTCTTTTCATCGTCGGCCACTACAACGCAATTTCACGCGGCGCTCTGTTGTTAGTCAGCGATGTACCCATCACCCCCGATGGCGTAAAAACCGAAGAGTCGGACCGGTATGTCACCGATAATTGGTCTGATACGCATTTGGAAATTGGCATTGAATGCATGACCCAAATTGGTGCTCGAGGCGAACAGATCAAACATTTCCATTATTAATTCGCAATTGAATTTAATTTACACGAGCAACTTCCCAGCAGCGCGATACAGATCCTCTGCCTCTGAAAAGACTCGCAGCAATTAGATCACATTGGTGGTCCACCAGTCGGATTCGACGTGGACTCACGAACCTGATAGGGTAAAGATCGATCGGCCGTTCGCTGCACAATCAATTCGGCAAGAAACCCCAGGCACAGCAATTGAGCGCCGAGCAACAATGCTCCCAAGCAATAAAATACCAGTGGTCGTTGGTGTACGGGCGGCCAACTTGGGTCCGAGGCATACCACACCATTCGCACCACCCAATAGATCGCTGCATAAATTAGTCCCAACATTCCGATCAAGAACGTTCCACCACCCACGAGACCGAGTACATGTTGTGGACGCTGATTGAAGCTCGTCAAGAAACTAATCGTAACCAAATCGAGCAATCCCTTTGGCAATCGACTCAATCCGTATTTTGATTGTCCGAACTGCCGCGGACGATGATTAACGACTACCTCGCCCACTCGAAAACCGTTAGCGGCGGCCATCACCGTGATAAAACGGTGTCGATCGCCATACAAGACCAGTGAAGCGAAAAGCTCACGAGATCCTAATTTCAGTCCACAATTATGGTCGTGCAGACTCATACCCGTCAAAAAATTGATGGCGCGATTAAACCAGAACGATGGCCATCGTTTGTGCCATGGGTCTTGGCGATTGCGTTTCCAACCAGTTACGAGATCCAAGTTTTGTTGTTGAAGTTGTTGCCATAATTGTGGTAATTCTTTGGGATCATCTTGCAAATCTGCATCAAGCATCGCGATCCATTCGCCGCGCGCTCGATCTACTCCAGCGCGAATGGCCGCCGCTTTACCAAAATTCCGGCGAAAACGAATACCGAGTGATCGCGCATCATTTTGACTTATTTCACAGATTGTTGGCCAACTCGCATCACAAGAACCGTCGTCAACAAAAATAATTTCAAACTCCCATGCCTGCGCTTCGGCGACCTGGACAATCTCCGCGTGGAGTTGCTTTAAGCTGAGAGCCTCATTTAAAACGGGGATAACGATCGAAATCATGGTTGTCGCCGCTCCCCAGCCGCCAAGTGCGTGCTTCGTTTGCTTAGAAAATCCCAAATTCCAATGGAAGCCACTTCAGCGGCCATCGACATCAATCGAGCAATAATCGCAATGGCTACTGCTTGATCAATACCCAACTGTGGCGCCAGCAGAGGCAGTAACACCAACTCGCGAACTCCTAGTCCTCCGGGAATCAGCGTAATAAAGCCGATCGACGTCGCCAATGCAATCGCGGTTAACAAGGGCCCAAACATCTCCAATCCAACTGTATGACCGGGCAGTGCACGATAGATGCACCACGTACTAAAACCAACGAGCACCCATCCGAGAGTCAATACCAACCATCCCTTACCGTAAGCTGTCCAACTTATTCGGAAACCACCTGCGTCGGAAATTGTTTTTGATGCTGGTGGCGTTTCTGACGATGTTGTGGCAGTACTCAAACGTCGCGGCGTTAACCGCCTAACCAGTCGGTCAAATACTGGAGGAAAGGTCGCCCAACCAAAAACGACGGCAACCGCAAGGGCCAGCAAGAACAAATCGGGGCGTGTGGAGAAAAACAACCACAATCCGACGGCAGCAATGAAACTACCCACCGCCAGCCAAAGCAACGTTTCTAAAAATGTGCTGGCGATTGCAATTGCTAGAGGCACTCCATGTGCCGTTGAGTGCGCTGTTCGTATTACAACTACCATTGCCTTACCTGGCACATACTTTCCTAGCTGAGACCAAAAAAAAGCCGCAAACGTTGAGGCAAGCCTTTGCGGCTCGTGCAAGAAACTAAGGGTTTGCCACCAAAACCAAGCCGCGCAATGCAATGCAGCCAGGCTACCAAAAAAGGCCGGCAAAAACCAAAAATATTGGACCTTTTCCCAAGCAATCGGGTTGCGCTCTAATTGGCCAATGGTGGTGTAAAGCGAGCCAATGACGGCAATCAATACGACAAATGTAATCAATCCTCGGACCAAAGTACTCAGGCTTTTTCGCGTATTCCTAGGTTCGACCACGACTTTGTGCGTTTCTCTATTTACTAAAAGACTTAAAAACAGCTAGTATAAACCATTGACGTGGAACTGGCGACGTTAAAAAATGGATGGAATCAGTCGGGAGAAAGGCGAATGCGGTTATCAAGTGCGATAGTCATGGTTGTATTTTGCATCAACCTAGTGGCGTTGCCCACGAACCTGCGTGCCCAAGGTGTGGGCAGTCAGCAGGCCTATCGCGACCTATTGTTGTCGCTGAATGACGACATGATTGACGTAATGAAAAAAAATGGTCCGGGTATCGCCTATGTCTACGATCAGGATATCGCCGGAAAGGTTCAAGCCGTTTACTTGACATTTAAGCCCAATGTCGACCCGAGTGCCTTTGAACTGGAAGATACCGCCAAAATCAGCGATCTTGGCAAGCCCCTAGTCATCTATTTGGATGACCAACAAATTCAAGAACTGCGCAATAGTCCCAGCGGTTTAATTTCCGATGTGAAACCCGCAGCGATTCCAGAAATCACTCGAGTCGTTTTGCGTTATCGTCCGCAACCGGTTGCTCCCGCGGCTGACTCTGGATTCAACGATCCAGTGCTGACCGATCCATCGCTAGGTGTTTCGGGAAGTATACCGGCTCGCACCCCTCCAGATTCGACTGCCAATTCACTAAACAACTTCAATGCCAATGCACCCAATTTGAATATGGAACGCGACAGTAACACGATCGGAAATAATTCGAACTTGGATTCCAATTCCAGAAATGGCAGCACAGACTTTTGGCCGCTAAATCCAGCAAGTAACCCGATTGGCAATAAGTCGTTGACATTAGGAGACCAGGGGCTGGCTTTAAATGATCGCCGAGGGGTTGATGATCGCGCGTATCAACCTCAAACCAATCTTAACGGTGCGATGTCACAGCAAACCGACCCAAGGGCAGGATCGAACGGATTGAGCTCAAGCGGATCGGGCATAATACCGCCGAATAAAGGCGCTTTTTCACAAGTTCAACAAAATCCTGGCAATTTCGATTTTCAACCCAATCGCAATTCGAACTCAGGGAATATAGGAACCAATGGCAATCCGTCGTCTCGCAACGGCACAACTTGGGCCACGCGAGATCCATCCGATCGATTTGCCGCCAATGTATCGCCACCTAACGCAGCCGAGACTCGCAATTCCACCGAATACGGAAACCGAGATCGGTTGTTTTTTGACAAACTCGAGGAATTGCAAACCGAAATGGATGCTTTGCGTAAACGTAATTATCAGCTGGAATTGACAAGTCGATTGCATGATCAGTCTCCGACGGACCATATGGTGACACCGGTCACCAATGGCGGCATCACGCCCAATGTAAAACCTTCGGGCACAGCAGCCGTTTCGACTACGGAATTTGAGGAACTAAAACAGAAAAATCGCGAAATGAGCCGAACGGTTAATTTTGTATTTTTTCTCTTGTTCTGCTCGATTGGCTTGTGTGCTTATTTGTCTTGGATCGCCCGCGGATTTTATGCTCGGTATGCCGAGTTGGCTGACGAATTGCGGGAGACATTGACCGGATCACCCTAATCAAAAAATCTTGCGAAATGCTATTTACTAAATTTCGCGAGATCGACATGATACAAGGCCAGTCGCAATCTAGAATTTAAGTTTGAAATTGCGGCGGCCCACTGTTGTCAACGCAGGAAGCGAGACACAGGAAACTTGGCAAGTGCAGCGCCAATTTGATTGGCGATTGTGAGTCAAGTCTAGAATTAGAAGTTCGAAAATATAGACAGCAAGGAGAGCTGCAGTGAAACGTATGCAATGGATTGCACAACGCCTCAACTTCGCCGCCAGCACGGGATTCTTCGCAATTGCTCTGGCAACTTTGTCGTTGAACTTAACGCCATCGGTGAGTTTATCCCAAACCACTGTAGCTTTAGTGGACATGGCACAAGTCTTTGAAGGTCATCCCACTTTCAAACAACAACTACAGGCTCTTAAACTAGACGCCGACACGCTGCAAAACACGGTCTTGCAACAACGTGATCAAATCACCGCTGAGGCCGAATCGGCGAGCTTGATTTTCAAACCTGGCACGCCTGAATTCAAGGACAAAGAGAAAGAATTGGCAATGAAATTGGCACAATTAGATGTCAATTCCAAAACAGCCATGCGCGATTTAATGGCCCGTGAAGCGCGTTTGCACTATGATGTCTACCGTGAAATCAACCAATTGATCGAATCGTTTTGCCGCACGAATCAAGTTCGCTTGGTCTTACGTTACAACCGACCGAACATCGATCGCCAAGACCCAGAATCAATCATGCAATTGATTAATAGCATGGTTGTTTACCATCAGCCCAACCAAGACATTACCGCACTTATCGTCGGGTCACTCCGCCAAGTCGGGACGCAACAAAGTCAATTGCCTAGTGAAATCAAACAATAAAGCAGTCAACTTTATTTTCTACGCGTCGTCCTGAGTCAGCCGTGGCGAGTTTACTGGGTGGAGGTATGTCGGTGGTGCGTTTAAGGCAAGAACATACGATCCGGCGCGAAGTTTCGTTAGCGGGTTTTGGATATTGGAGCGGCAGAGATGTCACCATGACATTTCAACCGTCGCCCGCGGGGACAGGCGTCATCTTTGAACGCTGTGATCTGCCAGGCAAACCGCGTATACCCGCTCACATTGAATATCGAAGTGAAGGTCAACGACGTACCAATTTGGCCTGGGGGCCTGCAGCTGTTGATATGGTCGAACATGTACTTGCAGCGCTGGCTGGACTACAAATTGACAACTGCTTAGTGACCTGTGACCAACCGGAAATGCCAGGCTTTGATGGATCTAGCGCTCCCTTTATCTCAGTATTGGAAAAAGCTGGACGAATCCCACAAGCAATTCCACGTCGTCAACTGATCGTTTCTCATTCATTCCGCCTAGAAGAAGGTGACGCTTGGATCGAAGTGTCTCCTAGCCAACAAGCTCAGCGGGAAATGATGTATGTGCTCAATTATCGTGAATCCCCGGCGATTGGACAGCAAATATATCTGGCCGACCTCGACCGCGTGAATTTTGTCGAAGAGATTGCACCCGCACGAACGTTTTTGACAACAGCAGAAGCAAGAATGTTTCGCGATCAAGGTCGAGGCGAACGGGTCATTTTTTCCGATTTGTTGGTCTTTGACGATTCCGGTCCAATTGATAACATTCTGCGGTTCGAGAACGAGTGCGCACGTCACAAATTGCTCGATATGATCGGTGACTTTTCGTTGATGGGATGTGATCTCGTCGGACGGGTGACCGCATATCGCAGTGGTCATCGCCTCAATGGCGCCATGGTCAGTGAGCTATTGCAGCGATTTTCAATGAACACCTCGCATTTGCGAGCGGCCTAAGAACTCGATTTGAGAGTATAAAGTGACGACAGGTCGACGATGATCGGTTTCGCATTTAACTCAAATCATTGGGCCCGTTGGGTAAAAAAGGATTGCCGGACAGGTATAAAGGGATTGTCGTGAATATCTATTCCATCCATCAACCAAACGAATCGGCGGAACCGGAGTCTTCCAACGCCCCGCGCATATCGCCGCTGGCGTCGGTCGATCCTGGTGCCGAAATTGGCGCTGGTGTTGAGATCGGACCATTTTGTGTCATCGGCCCTTCCGCCAAAATTGGCGCACGCACTCGTTTAATCAATAGCGTCACGCTCTCAGGTCATGTAACCTTGGGCTGCGATAACATCGTTTGGCCCGGCACAGTGCTCGGTGGTGATCCCCAAGACGTCAGTTATCGACAGACGCCGACAAAGGTTGTAATTGGCGATCGCAATATCATTCGCGAATGCGTCACGGTAAACCGCGGTTCAGAAAAAGAAGAGGGCGTTACTTGCATTGGCAGTGATTGTTATTTGATGGCCACCTCCCACGTGGGCCACGACTGCCAACTAGGGGATCGAATAATCCTAGGGCAAGGCTCAATGTTAGGTGGTCATTCGCACATTCATACCGGCGCCATTTTGTCAGGCTGCGTTGCAGTACATCATTTTGCCTCGATCGGCAAGTTTGCTTTTGTGGGTGGTTCGAGCAAAGTATTGCAAGACATCCCACCTTATATGCTGGCCGATGGTCATCCCGCTCGCTGCAAATGCGCGAATCTCGTTGCGCTCAAACGAAACAAATTCCCCAACGCGACGATCCTCGCACTCAGCGAGGCTTACCGCCTCTTGTATCGCGCTCGAGTGGGTGTTGAACAAGTCCGCGACGTGATGAAATCCAAGAACCAACTGACCTCTGAAATCGAAGAACTACTCGCGTTTCTCGACAATTCCAAAGACGGTCGTCACGGTCGACAACGCCATATCATTAAGGCCGCAGCATGAGCAGGATAAAAGTCGCCGTGGTGGGTGGTGGCCACCTCGGTCAAGTTCACACTCGGTTGATTAAATCCAACCGCGAATTCGAATTGATCGCCGTTTGCGATCCACAGCCGCTGATTCAACAGCGCATGATTCAAGACCACGATTGCCGCGCCGTTAGCGATCTTAAGAAAGTCATTGGTGATATTGATGCAGCGATCATTGCGTCGCCGACATTCAACCATTTCGATTCAGCACGTGAATGCCTGAAACTCGGAATTCACCTGTTGATCGAAAAACCTCTGACCTCGACGCTCGCCCAAGCCGAGGAATTGTTGGATTTATCACGAACCACGAACGCTTGTGTTTCTGTCGGTCATGTCGAACGATTTAATGCTGCAATTGCATCAGCACAAGAAATTGTTGGGATCCCAAAATACATCGAAGCCACTCGGGCCAGTGGTTATACGTTTCGCTCAACGGACATCGGTGCCGTAATGGACTTGATGATTCACGATCTTGATCTCGTGCAAACGATGTTCTCTGGCGCATTGGTTTCATGCCAGGCCGTCGGGGTATCCGTGTTTGGGGGGCAAGAAGATATTGCCCAGGCAAGACTTCAATTTAAGTGCGGTGGGGTTGCCAATCTGACGGCCTCTCGTTGCAGTTTTCAGGCCCAGCGTAGCTTTACAGTTTTTGGTACACAGGGTTTTGCCCAAATTGACTTGGCCAAACACCAAGTCCAAGCGATTCGAATTCCTCAGTGGCTCGCCGCGCGCGATGTGGATTTCCTGGGACTCAGTAGCAACCAACAGGCTACTATCAAAGAACAGCTATTCACCGACGTTTTGCCCGTCGAACAAATTACCGTGGAACCAATCAATGCCATCGCCGCAGAACACGCCGATTGGGCACGCGCCATTCGACAGAAGTCCGAGCCGAAGGTGACTCTGGAGCAGGGCGTTGCCAATGTGCGATTGGCGGAACATATCTGTGAACAAATCGCACAGCATGCGTGGCAGCCCGGAAATGAATCCATGACCGGGGCCAATGTCCAAGTGCCTGTGGGCCGTTTACCCAAAGTTAATTTGCCGAATAGTCTGCAATCGGAGCCAGTACGTCGAGCAGCTTAATTGATAACCGTGGATGGCCGTTGCCAACAATACTACCAATCGAAACGTGCAAAACTCAGGTTGACGCTTGGCGGCGATTGCGATAGTTTCAACATTCAAGTTTGTGTTGTGTTTACCCCTAACATTTGTTTATGAAACAGCCGCTAACGGTCATCATACCCTGCAAAAACGAGCGGCTGAACATTGGCCCCTGCATCGAATCGGTGTTGGGAATTGCCGATGAAATTCTAGTCGCCGATTCCGGGTCCACCGACGCGACGATGAAAATCGCCCAGCGATACCGCTCTGTTCGCGTTATTGAACGCGAATATATCACCTCGGGAGATTTCAAAAATTGGGCAATCCCGCAAGCTAAAAATGAGTGGGTGTTGATCGTCGACGCCGATGAGCGAGTAACTCCCAAATTGGCCGAGGAAATCGATCTAGAGCTCTCACGCGGACCAGGTCATGACGGATATCGAATCTACCGCCAAAATCATTTTATGGGCCACGCTCAATATTTCGGCGATGCTCGAACCGACTATGTCTTACGACTGTTTCGCAGAGATCGCGGACGATATATTGGCCCCAGCGATCACGGCGAAGTACACATTTCATCAGGGCGAATCGGCAAACTAAATAATCATTTCTTACACTATTCCGTGTGGGACTACGATCAACTACTGTTTAAATACCAACGTTATACGGCCTTGCAAGCCCAACAATGGCAAGAGGCAGGTCGGGACACGTCGTACTTCAAATTGCTGGTCAGACCCGCTTTTCGATTCTTCCGAGAATATATTCTGCAAGGCGGAATCTTTGATGGCAAAGTCGGTTTGCAGCAAGCGTGGTTGGCTGCATTTTATTCATTTATGAAACAAGCCCGACTTTGGGAACTCAACCACGGCCAAGTCCAACCAGATCCCGAAGCGCGAAGCGCCTTCTCTGACTCATCTCGTTCTCGTAAAAAAGCCGCGTAATCCTGAGTAGAATCCCTTGCGCAAAATTTTCACGCCGCAAAGCGCATAAAAAATGTTGCCAGCAATAGCAGGCAACATTATCGTTTATTTGAATCGCTTCTAACGGGCCACAAAGGTCTCAGTTAATCGCGTATTAAATTTATTTCTTCTTTTTCTTCGCAGCTTTGTCAACAGAATAAGACTCACCAAATTTCTTGCGAAATTTTTCAACGCGACCCATTGCATCCACAAAAGTCTGGCGTCCTGTGTAAAACGGGTGGGATGCACTGGAGATATCCACATAATACACTGGGTACTCCTTGCCATCTTCCCACTTAATTTTTTCGTTAGTGCGAATGGTGGAGCTGGTTAAAATCGCGAAGTCGGCCGTTTTGTCCTTGAAAACGACCGGGCGATAATCGGGATGAATGCCATCTTTCATGAGTAACGTGTCCTAAACCGTAATTCTATTTGAACTATCTGTCTCGATTTGAGTATCGGATTCTAATAGAAACCGACTCCAATTCAAAGGGCAGGGATATCGATCTGCCTTTAAAAACGAGCGGAAATAAGGCCTTACACCCTAAAATCGACACCCGATGAAATAATCAATCTCAAGTGGATTAGCAGCCAATTTGCCGCAGTTGAGCCGCCTCTTTCACTTTTATTAGTCAGAGCGCGAGCCTGAGGGCCAACATACCGCCTCAAAAAGTACCATGGGGCTGGCCTGACGAACCGATGACAAGGATTCGAGAATTCATGGCAGCCTGGTTTTCCCCGCAATTGTTGGTAGCTAGGCAACCGCCCCCTGACTTTTCCGGAGGTCGTGCAGCTTTCGAGAATCGATTTTGCATGTTTTTTTAGGTGCATCGCCGCAGTTGTCAGGTCGAAGCGGGGCCTGTGCGGAAACCAATCCACCGGTCTCGCCACCAGCTATAACGAAAACGCAAGAAAGCTTAACTGACAAGGAAACAAGAAAAGTCCTTGGTTTATTGACGTCTATCCAACAAACTTTGCTCCCCTGCCAACTTGTTTGTAGAGAGCAAAGTTTGGCAGCTAGACCATACGCCGCCGGTGAAACACCGGCGGCCACGACCGGCAGGACTGAAAGTTTGGCGGCCAGAAAACCTGGCCTCACCAAAATGTCCCAAAACCTTGCGCGTAAACGCCTATCGATAGGCTTGTTCTGTATCATCGAACGAACGACGGTCGTTCGAGTGCCAAAGTGGCAACCCTTGCCGTGCTCGATCGGCCAAAATATCGATTTTTGCATCCGTACCGGGCATCGCTTGAGTCGGGATATAGTCCGTATCAGGCACTTCGCCCGGCTCATAATCCCACTGGCCATTGCGAATCGCGTCCAACACCGAGTCTGTCATGAAAAATTCCTTCTAAATTCTGTCCACTCAGGAAAATCCATTCAGCCCATCGACCTTCCATCCTTCGGATGCCGATACTCAGGCATAAAGCTAGCATCCGTTGCGGCCTATAATATGTCGTTTTTTTTTACGTTTTCAAGTTTCAGACGAAAAATCACCAAAT
>JBGSMY010000387.1:0-11540 GCA_041739975.1 Pirellulaceae bacterium | reverse complement strand
TTCGAGCGTTCGACCTGTGGATGATACATAGCGATACTCTTTATTTAATATAAAGTGCATCTTTGAATCAGGCTCGATAGCTCGGAGGCGATGTCGCGCTTTAATGCGAATTTTGTTGACGTGTGAGTCGTGAGTCCAGCGATATTCGGCTGTTGGAACCTCATCTGGGTTGGCTGAAGTAAATCCAGAAGTGTCACTCGAAATCGAAGTTCTTGCGAATTCAGTCTTAAAGACGCTTTGCAAGATAAACGCAGCAAAGCGACTGGGTACAAAACTTTTGATGGTGCAAAATCCTCGGCGATATTGACCGTCGACCATGCGGCGAACATGATAACGCAGTGCAATATGAGGAAATCGTCTGGCAACCGGCAGCGAAAGCCCCCAGATCTTTACATTTCGCAATTGCACAGCAATCAGCGATATAAAGGTCTCATCGTTGAAGTAATCTAGTTCCAAACCCGTGGGTATGACGTTCCTGAAAACATTGGGGTCAACGTGGAAATTGAGAGCGACTAGTTCAGTCCAGTCCGCTTGCATCGCGTAACGTATTTGGGGCATGGCTTGGTCGCAATCAGAGGGAACTGACAGATTCACCGCCGTGTTGCGCGGCGGTGTTGTCTAGCTCCAGTTATTTAAAATAATTGCCTCAGACTTGCCTCTGTTCGATTCCTATTGTACTTGATGGCAACTTGAATCGCTAGCTCGTTCCAAACTTGGACTGGGGGCGTCTTTTGTCAGTGAGTCCAAAAAAATTGGTTTTCAAACTTGTAATCGAGAGGGAACCACAATTTTAATTGCTCGTTGGCAAGCTTTTCGGCTACTCTTTCTCAGCATTTTCGGTCGATTGGAGTTTTACAACTTCGCCGCTCCCAGCGATTTTATGAGCAACTTTTGGTGTGCCGAGATATTCGACTTTTCCGCTGCCCGCAATACTAACCGTCAATTCATCGGTTGCGTGTACACGGACATCGCCACTGCCGGAAATACTGACGTCGACTTTGCGTGCCGCCAATTCGTCATTGATAATCTCTCCCGAGCCGGCAATGCTGATCGAAAGAGATTCCGCCGAGCCCGTACACTTCATTTTTCCGGACCCTGCGATATCGATGGCAAATTTTGATTCGTCCAGCCCTTCGACCGACCCTTCGCCAGATCCGGCGATCGAAAGCTTGCTCAGGTTGGGAGTTGTAATTTTAACGTTAATCCCTGCACTGGGACTGATGCTTTTGGCCGGATAGATCTTTAAGACGTCTCCTTTAAGCTCGGTTACGATGTGCTCAAGCAGATTATCATCGCACTCAACTTCAACGGATGTTGTTTCGCCGATAACAACTTCAACCGTCCCACCGCCAGAATAGCCAATTGCGGAAAACGCTTCGACTTCGCGATTTTCCGAGGCGATATTTCCCGACCCAGGAATGCCCTCATCCAATAAATGACATCCCGAGAAACATAACAACAATCCAAGAGGCAATAAGCAAAGCGGACGATACATTTTGGCGACTCCTTGTAAAGACTTAAGTTTAGCTCACGTTTTTTCTCCGCGGCAGTTGTCAACTTGAATCAGCGCGTTTGAGAAATTCCCCGTTACCAAATTGTGACATTCGAGGTTGCACTTGAAATATTGCCAAAACGATCGGCTGATTTCCACAAACATCGTGTTTTATGCGATTTTTTCAATCTCGGTTGCCCCATGACTATTTCCTCAAGTCCGTAATCGCTTATTTTATAGGTAATAGACGGTAGGGGCGGCTTTGAGCATTTCAGGCGAAATTGAACTTAACGGCTAAAAACGGAGCAAATCGATGCAGCGACGTGATTTTCTAGGTCAGGGTTCGGCTGCCGTGATGGCGATGGCATGGGGAGCAAAACAAGTGAAAAATCCAAATGGCGTTGTGCGAATGGCCATTTTGGCCGACTTGCATCATGACCTAATCCCCGATGGTATGTCGCGAATCGAGCGATTGTTTGAATCGATGACTGATTTTCGCCCGAGCGTGTTATTGCAATTGGGCGATTTTGCCTTGCCTAAAAAAGAAAATCGTAGCGTGATTGAATACGTAAATCAATTGACCTCGGCGACGATCCATGTCCTCGGGAATCACGATACGGATGGCGGGCATCGTGCGGAGCAATGTTTGGAATTCTGGGGAATGCCCGCGCGGTATTATAGCCAGGAGTTGGAAGGCATAAAATGCATCGTCCTGGACGGAAACGAAATTGGCTCGCCCACCCACCGAGGTGGGTACCCGTCATTTGTTGGACCCAAGCAACGGGAATGGCTTGAGGAACAAATCAGTCAAGCAAACGTGCCGGTGATTATCATATCCCATCAACCATTGGCAGGGCCACATGCGGTTGACAACGCCACGGAAATGCAACAGTTATTGTCGCGATTTTCGTCGAAGATCTTAGTCGCAATTTGCGGGCATACGCATATCGACTATGTAACTCAAATACAACAGGTGACCTATTGGCATGTGAACTCAGCCTCGTACTATTGGGTTGGCGATAAGTATCGCCATGATTCGTATTCAGCGGGGATTTTGTCTCACTATCCAGTATTGGCGTTGACTTGTCCCTATCGCGAATCATTGTTTGCAAGTCTTGAAATCGATCTTGCAGCGGGCAGGTTGCGTGTTACGGGACAGCAGACTGATTGGGTGGGTGCCTCGCCCGAAAATTTGCGTGTTGAACTGCCAATAGGTTTAGCACATGCCGAACATGTGGTGCCGCGTATATCAGATCGCGAATGGAAAATGCCGCTTTCCTCAGCGGCAGGACGTAAAATCTGATAATTAAAACTTTTCTCAAATTGCTATCGCCTTACGATTTTCACATTTTACAATGTGCTTCCGCGGAGTCGCTAAATCCCCCAGCTTAAAAAGATTTTTTGCCATTAACTGTTAGACTTATTGCAACGCAAAGCAAAACATGCCGCTCAAAGCGGTTGGTACTGCTAGTGCCGCGTTCCGTTTCGTTCCCTGATTTCTCTAGACGTAAATCTCTTATTTGAGTATTGTTTCGGCTGGGTTCCAAGAACGATCGAGATAGAGTAGCAATGGCAAACTTGCGTTGGCAGCAATTGGCGTTACCGATTGGCATTTTATTGTGCCTGTTGGTGATCTATGCGCCCCTGCCAACTTGGATGATGGATTGGATGTTGGCCGCGAACCTGGCGATCTCCATTGCGGTTTTATTAACGGCCGTTGTCGTCCGCAGCCCGCTGGAGGTTAGCGTGTTTCCGGCGTTGCTGTTGTTTTTAACGCTGGGTCGAATTGCACTAAACGTTGCGAGCACGCGGCTCATCCTGACCCGGGGGCCGATCGATGGCGAATTAGCGGCCGGTCAGGTGATTCGCAGTTTTTCACAGTTTGTAACTGGCGATCAGATTGCCATCGGTGTCGTGATTTTTGCGATTTTGTTTGTGATTCAGTTTTTAGTCATCACTAAAGGGGCAACGCGGATCGGTGAGGTTGCCGCACGATTCGCTTTGGATGGGCTTCCTGGAAAACAGTTGGCGATCGACGCTGATCTCAATGCGGGATTGATCGATATTCATGTCGCACAGCAACGTCGCATGGACTTAGTGCGTTTTGCGGACTTTTATGGCACGATGGATGGAGCCAGCAAATATATTCGCGGAGACGCCGTGGCCGGACTTGTAATTACTGGAGTCAATATCGCGGTGGGGCTTGGTATCGGGCTATGGCAAGGGATGCCCACGGAACGAGCGCTCGAGACATTTACAAAATTGACGATTGGCGACGGACTGGTCAGTCAACTTCCGGCGTTATTGATCAGCATTGCGGCTGGCGTCTTGGTCAGTCGTGGTTCAGCAGACAGCGATTTGGCGGAGCAGTCGATTTTTCAAATTTTTTCCCAACCAATTGTCTTGTTCGCGACAGCTGGTTTTTTGGTGGTCCTGGCTTTTACTAACTTGCCAACCATTCCACTGCTGAGCATTGCCGGGTTGTTGGCCATTGGCGGAATGAATCAGCAAGAGGCGCGAAATGCAAAAGAGCCCTTGTTACAACCGAGCACTAACGCAGTTGTGGCCAATCGTGAACCAACGATGGAAAAGCTTTTGGAAAACGATCTATTAGAAGTGCAGGTCGGAGGCAGTCTCATTGCACTAGCCGATTCACGTCAGGGCGGTACGTTGTTGCAGGAGATAACCTTGGTACGACAACGTCTAGCCGCAGAACTGGGGATCATCTTGCCGCGTGTGCGAATTCGCGACAACTTGAGTTTTTCGCCGCGACAATTCGAAATTCGCCTTCAAGGCAACCGCATTCTGCGGGCCGAAGTTGTTCCTGATCGTCGGTTGACGTTGGGTGTGACACACCTGCCGCCCAATGAATGGTGTCACGATTTACCTTGGTGCAGCAAGGCGGCTTGGCTGAGCCCTGACGTGGCCGATGGACTGCCGCAAGCGACGCAATTTTCTGCCGCAGCCGCAATTGCCCAAACGGTTTTTTGTGTGGCCCGCAAGCATGCCGATGAATTGCTTAATCGAGAGGCAGTTCAGCAATTGGTTGACGAGGCAGCCAAGCAAAACCCTACAGTGGTCGCCGAACTGCACAAACGCGAAATCTCAATTGCTCGTGTACAGGCAGTCGCGACACATTTAGTACTCGAGGGCGTTTCTTTGCGGCCAATGGCAACGGTCCTAGAGACTATCGTGGATCGCGCGGCCGGCTCAAACGATTCAATCTTGGTCGAAGCAATTCGGTATCGATTGCGCAGGCAGATCTGCCAACGCTTATCAAACGATCAGAACGTGATTCGATGTATTACGTTTGCCGACAATGCATGGGAGTTGTTGGCACAAGAATTAGCGCAAACGGCGGACGTTTTGGCGACGAAAAATTCTGGTGCCGTGTTTACGAATTTATTGCAGGCCGTAGAGACCGCAAATCGCCATCTCCGCGAAATGGGCTTGGTCCTGGTAATCATGGTCCCCTATCGGTTGCGAGCGAGCCTGAGCCAGGCACTTAAATCACTGCGGCCTGATGTTCATGTGATTGGCGACACGGAGATCGAAGACGCCTATCGTTTAGAAATCTTGGCCCGCGTTTCAGCCAATGAGTTGACCAACGCCACAAACCAAGCCGCTTGACTTTGCAAAGTGCGCACTGCCGCTGAGGACAGCGTCTAAGGTAGGTCAGCTACAGTAGGTCAGCCTGTCCTCAGGCTGACAATCGACGACTATTTACCGGCAACAAAAATGAGAGCTTTCTATTCCGCCGCTGAGGACAGCGGACGGCTACAGTAGGTCAGCTACAGTCGGTCAGCTACAGTAGGTCAGCCTGTCCTCAGGCTGACAATCGACGACTTATTACCGGCAACAAAAAAAGAGAGCTTTCTATTCCGCCGCTGAGGACAGCGGACGGCTACAGCATCGGCTACTGTAAGACAGCGAGCGGCTACAGAGCAAAAAATTCGGCGACTACCCGTCTTTGCTACTTTTTCCCTCACCGGGAACTTCGCGTTCCGGGCCAGGTTTACTTGCACTTGGCGGCAATTTTGGTTCTTGAGCGTTTTCACGAAATTCTTCCAGCCACTTTCGCGTCGTTTTTAATGCGGGCTCAAATCCCCGCGGGCCCGGTTCGGCGACAATCGCCAATCGTCCGTCAGATCGTATAACATACAATCGATCCGGCCAGGCTTGATAAGCTGAATTGATTCGATCGTCCATGGCGTCAGCATAACAGGGAATCGTCAATGATTTGTTCTTTAGCATTTCTTGAGCGGTCGTGCAGCGATCGTGAGTAGTGAGATGTTCTTTGATACCTAGTTGTTTGGCATAGGGCGTTGGTCGACGCCCGTCGGCCGCATGAGCTTCACGAATATAAACCAACGAGAACTCGGCGATGTCGCGAAACTCTTGATAGAGCGCTTCCATTTCGTCGACCTGACGAAGAAAGGGCGGTCACGACCACGAACCAAAAAATAAAATTACCGGTTTCTGATCTCGGTGTACTTTTGTTTCAAATACGGCATCACCTTCCACTGCTTTTGCTGCAAACGCTGGCGCTAGTTCGCCGACTTGCAACGCGGCGGGCTTGTTGTCGCGATGTAGCTCCGCGGATTGGCTCCAGCCGGCAACTGGCGCGGCTGCCAGAACGATTAACAGGCAGGACAAGCCTGCAAATCGCGGTCGGCCAAAGGAGCCCAGCCGAGTGGTGCAAAGTTTTTTCATTAAACGATATCCTGTCAATTTGATTAAGAATCTAATGCCGTTTGTTAACTGACGGCTTGACGGGGCAAATTATTTGACAATTCTTGCAAAATGGCGAGACGTCAATAGAAGTAGTGCCTTAAGCGGCCGTTCGCTTGAGACTGTTAACGAAAAATTACAGTAACGCCCATGCCACCGTACGCAATACGCTGTGCGAAAAATGAATGGAGTAGTCATTTCGTCCACGAAATAACACCTAGTGGCAACTGGCCTAACCGTGTCGAAACACTTTTTTCCAAATCCGTTCATGCATAAATTCGACAAGTTGCTGTTTATCGCGGTGGTTAAAAAACCAAGGTGTTACTAGGATACAAGCGGAGATTAACCCAGTTGCCAACAAGCAATAGCTCGGGGGAAGTAACAGGACCAATGGCAGCATGAGCGCTAACCAACAGCCAAGGTCCGGCGCGCATTGGAAACGAACGTTCAATAAAAACAAGGCAAAGATTGCCAGTCCGTTGCCAATGGTGGTTGCCATGACCGCACCCCACAAGCCAAATTGGGGAATCAAAAAAGCGTTGAATAAAATGTTGGACACAATTCCTATGGCCATTGCGACATTGGCAAATTTTCCGCGCTCACTGACCCACAAAAAGTCTTGGGAGATGGTCATTAAGCTAAACCAGGCGCAGTAAACCATCGTCAAGGGCAATACGGCGAGCCCGTCATCATAACGCCCCTCAAGCAGAACGTCGAACATAAATTTGGCAAACACTAGTAGCGCCGCGTTGACCAATAACATCGCCAACGACATTAACTTGATCGACCAATTTAGTTGTTCGCGCGCTTTATACACTTGCCCTTTTATGTATGCCGAAGCGACATATGGCAACAGTAAACCACTGAGCATGGAAGCCACGCCCACCATTAGCAATGGGATAACGCGACCCGAATGATATTGTCCAACCATTGATTGAACTTCATCGAGCGTGGCATTGCTCCAATGAATCAACATATACCGATCGGTTATCTCGTACAGGTTATGTAGGATGTTATTTAGCCACCACCAAGCGGCAAACGGGGCCAGTCGCCACCACAAATCGCGAGGGAAATTGGTATCACCAACATTTTGTAATGCGACACGGTGTTGTTTTAAGAATAGCCACGCTGGAATGGAACCTAAAAGGCAACTGGCAGCAAAAGCAATCACCGCCCAAAACGTCGCCTGGCTCGGGTCGAGCAACCACAACATGGCTACGCCCATCACCGTAAACGATACACCGGCCACAAATCGCATGATGGTCGCCAAACGGATTTGTTGCAACGACTCAATCAATGATGTCAAATAATTGTGAAAGGTTACCAGCGCCAGCGTAAATGCAGCGGCATACATTAGACCCGTTTGCTCCGTGCCACCTAAAATTTGATAGCTAAAGAACTTGGGCCAAATTAATATTGAAATCACCAGCAGCGATGTCGTCAGACAGCAAACTTGACTAATTGTTTTTAAGAAGCTGCCCAATTGTCCGCGCTGACGGTATTCACCCACAAATCGGCCGAAAGTTCCTGGCAAGCCTAACACGGCAAACGGGGCAAGAGTCATCAAACAACTGTAGATCATCGAAAACTGACCCAGTTGTTGATCGGTCATCAATTTGCAAAATAGTACGCCGCGAAGAAAACCCAAGCCGCGTTGAATTATTGTCAGGGTCAGCGCATAGATGACACCCATTGCCAAATGATCGGTTAACACTTCGGATGTCGTCGCACGATCCGCTGACGCAGTCTTTGAGGATGTTGTGCTTGCGGCGGTCATACGAATTCAATGAGAAATGACGATGGTTCTGAGATGCCTAAATGTGGGATACGTTTTGGCAATTTGCAAATCGTCTCCTGTTGTAACTTTGTTAAAATTGGTACAATCGGACCACTTGTATGCCTAGGAAAGGGAACATTGCGCCGGCCGGTGGCCCGCGGCTTCCTAGGGAGCAACAGACGCCTGTGGTTGGCAGAACTCTCTGTAGTTAACAGAAGTGACGACGATCGAGGTCGTTCACGATTTTATCATTCTTAATCTCGGTGGTTGAAAACACGGTGACAGAAAACACTATGAGCGACGACCTGTCGGTGATTGCCCGCGACTTGAAACTTCCAGAACCAGTGGTCGCTCAAGCCATACAGTTGCTCGACGAAGGCAACACCATTCCGTTCATTGCCCGATTTCGCAAAGACCGCACTAGCGGTCTCGATGCCGAACAGTTGCAAGCGATAAAAAAGCGTGTCGCTGAATTGCGCGGATTGGCCGATCGTCGCACTTTCATTCTGAAGTCAATCGAACAACAAGGTGTATTGACGGAGGAACTGACCCAAGAAATCAACCGCACGACCAGCAACCGCCGCTTGGAAGATTTGTACCTGCCATTCAAGTCCAAAAAGCAATCTCTGACGTTAACCGCCAAACAACAAGGATTAGAACCCTTAGCAATTGAAATCCTGGAAGGACAAAAGCCGGATGTAGAACTAGCATCACGAGCTCTGGAGTTTGTTCGCGTGGACCGCGGATTGTCCAGCGTGGATGATGTTATGACCGGCGTCCGACATATCTTGGCCGAGAAGTTTGCCGAACGTGGAGAATTGCGACGCGAACTCCGCAGGCTATTGTGGACCCAAGGTACGTTGACCTGCAAATTGGTGCCATCGGCTGATGAGACCGCGAACCGGTCGGACGGCGCCGCCGCCAAATCCACCAGCGATGCCACCGCTCCATCGGAATCATCCGAATCATCGGAAAACGTAGATCAGGAAAGCGGAGGTTCACTTGAGGCCGTTGAGTCCGGACCCGAAGTAGTTGTCACGGATATGGTTGCAATCGGTTCGCCTCCCGCAGAACACGACAATCCAAGCAGTGAACTACAAAATTCTAATCAACCGGAATTGACCGTTAGCCGCTTGCAAGCTCACGAAGCACACGAGGCGCCCGGAATTTTAACGGAAGAATCTCAGGGCGAAGAATCTCAGAACGAAGATTCTCAGGGCGAAGAATCTCAGGAAACCGTCCACATTGATTCTGCGATTGGACAAGGCCCGAGCGACGATGGTGTTGCGGTGGAAGGCAATTCAAATGCGACGACCGATGGCACTTCGTCGGAGCAATCTGCGGCCGATACGCCAGCCGTTGACCACGCTGACGCGACATCAACCACAGCCACCGACGCTGAACGCCCGGTGACTGGAAAAGAGAATCGGCCAGCTCGTCAGGGCAAAAAGAAAAAAGTCGCGCCTCATCCATTTAAGGATTATGAGAACTTCTCCGAGCCACTTAAGAATATGCCCCATCATCGCATCTTGGCGATCAATCGCGGAGAACGGGCTGGACAGTTAAAAGCAAGAGTCAAAATCGACACTCCGCTGTTGGAGCCAATTGCCTTTGCCTCGATCGCCGAAGCGCATCCGTTTCGCGACGTATTGCGCGATTGTGCTCGCGATGCAGTGAATCGTTTGATTTTGCCAAGTTTGGAGCGTGAAATTCGTCGCGAACTTACCGAAAGCGCTGAACAGCACGCCATCCGGGTTTTTGCGCACAATCTAAGGTGTTTGTTACTTCAACCACCTGTCCGCGGCAAACGAATTTTAGCGATCGACCCAGGATACAAAAACGGTTGCGCGGTGGCGGTTTTAGACAATCAGGGGTCTATCCGACACACCGATCGATTGTTTGTGGTTGGCAACGCCGCGCGACAAGCCGAAAATCGGCTTAAGTTATCACAATTGATACGAACCCACCAAACTCAAGTGGTGGCTATTGGCAACGGAACTGCATGTCGCGAAGTCGAACAAATGGTTTCCGATGCCATTCAGCAAGATTTACCAGACATGAATGTTCAGTATTCAATCGTTAACGAAGCGGGAGCCAGTGTATACAGCACCAGCGAATTAGGGGTCGAAGAGTTGCCGAATTTGCCGCCACATGCTCGGAGCTCCGCATCGATCGGCCGTCGACTAATGGACCCGCTATCGGAGTTGGTCAAAATTAGCCCCGGCAATCTCGGCGTCGGGTTATACCAGCACGATATAAAAGCCAAGCACTTGGCGGAATCCCTGGACGAAGTGGTCGAACAGTGTGTGAACTATGTGGGAGTTAATAGCAACACCGCCAGCCCCGCGTTGTTAGCGTACGTTTCAGGGCTCAATCAATTGACCGCCCGCCGATTGTTTGAACACCGACAATCTACTCCGTTGACCAATCGGCAACAACTTAAACAAATCGCGGGCATTGGTGACGCAACCTTTGTGCAAGCGGCTGGGTTTTTAAGGATCTATGGTGGTGATGAGCCACTGGACGAAACATCGATCCATCCTGAAAGCTATTCCATCGCCGAAAAGGTTCTCGAGCGAGTTGGCTGGACTAAACAAGAATGGCATTCTCGGCGAAAAGCAGCGGCAACCATTGCCGATACAACGGAAACTCAGGCCGAGATCGTTGTGCCGGTCGCTGCTGATGTGCCTGTTGCGAATACTCTTGCTGAGGCCAATCCTTCCGTTGCCAGTGCGACGGCAGAGACGACGGATAATAAAGAATCGGACCAGGGAACACTCGCGGACGCGACGACCTCGGCCGACCGTTCTGTTGCAGAATCATCGGTTGCCGAATCAACAGTTGCCGAATCCTCGGAAACGGCGTCCGCAGCCGCTCTCAATGAACCGCTTGTTGAGGCTCGTGCGACTGAGATCGTGTCGCAGGCCATTGCTTCCGAAACCGCAGCCGTTGCAGACAGCGAGCCCGCACGAGAGATTCGCGATCCATTTATATCACTCGATGCAGCGGCACTTGCCGCTGAGTTTCATGTGGGTGAATTGTTGATGCGGGATATCATTGACTCATTGCGACGGCCTGGTCATGATCCGCGACAGAATGCCAAGGGCCCCGTTTTCCGCAGCGGAATTATTAAGCTGGAAAACTTACAGCCGGAAATGAAACTCGAGTCGCAAGTTGTCAATGTCGTTGACTTTGGTTTGTTTGTTGATGTGGGATTGGGCTACAGCTGCCTAGTACACGTTAGCGAATTGTCCCGTGGGTTTGTACGCGACCTCTATCAATTGTTTGCGGTTGGGGATCGCCTGACGACTTGGGTTAAAGAAGTCGATATACCGCGACGTCGCGTGAAATTGACCGCAGTTGAACCGGGAACGCGTGGCGCATCCCGAGGGCACCGCGGTGGTCAACGAGGTGAAGGCAATCAACGTAATGAGTCGGGCGGGCGTCCGCCGCGGGAGGGACGTGGTGCAAGACCTCCACGTAGCGGGAGTGATTTCCGTGCGGCTGGCGATGCGCGTGGCGCCACTAGTGGCAGTCGCG
>JBGSMY010000278.1:0-7404 GCA_041739975.1 Pirellulaceae bacterium | reverse complement strand
GGATTTGCGGCCACCGACTCAGCCACTTCGCAACACAACTCCCGCAAATTCCGCTGCGGCGACGGCGTGATTTCTGGCATACGCAACGATTTCACATGCGATCGTTTCAATCGCAATCCGATTGCATGCGGCTGTTTCAAGCGCAACGTTTAACGGCAAGCCAGAGCGGAATTTGCGGCTATCGACTCAGCCACTTCGCAACACAACTCCCGCAAATTCCGCGGCGGCGACGGCGTGATATCTGGTACACGCAATAATTCCACTTGAGAGCTCAGCAAACGCTTGACGACAAACGATTGACGTCAGTCCACGATATCCAATCCTTGGTCATGAAGCTATTGGCTGCATCCGATTTCAGCCGAAATGAAATGCACGCTCCGCTATCATTGCGGCAAGCCTTTGGGATTTCAATTGATAAATGCTCAAACCTCAGCGTGAACCGAGACTGCTTATCTTTTCAAGGAACATGGGTGGTTTAGACGTTACATTGATCGTAGCTTGTGTGGCAAATTCAGGCTCTAATTCGTTTTTTAAATTGCGATTTATCCAGATTCCGCCTTGTCCACTTCGTTCATAAAGGTGTCGAGGACAATTCCCAACACAATCTGAACAGAAAACCTCGCGTGCTAAATGCTACAACCTTGCTTCAACCAACTGTACCTCAAAGGTCAGTCGAAAAAGGTCAGTCAAACATACTTACCTGCCACGTGTTATTCAAACCAAACGACGCGCTGTAATGTTTTGTTACACGTTCATCCCTAAATGTCCAAGAACCACTCGTTTTATGCAAAGCGAGCCACTAAAATTCCTGGATAACCCCAAATACAAAGTGGAGTTTGACGATGCCACAAGACTTTATTGACCCAAATTCAACGATGGATCGCCCCTGCACCCAACCTGCGTCAATGTCAACGAATGAAAGCGATCCAATTTGTGATCAGTTCATCGCCGCTTGGAAAAGCGGTCAGAAACTTCGCATCGAAGACTTCCTCAGTTCTGCTTCTCCACCAGAGCGGAACAAGCTTCTGATGAAGCTCCTTTTGATCGAACTTTCGTTTCGCCGACAAAACGGAGAAAGCCTAACCCTCGATCGATATTTGACACGTTTTCCTAATGATCACGAAACTGTAGCCAAAGCCTTTTCACAAACTGACCGCGCGGTTGATGTCAATTCAACATTTAGCTCGGCCCGATCTTTTGATTTGGAAACGCACTCGTTCAACACACCGCAAGCGGCCTTAACAGTCACTCATTCTTCACCCATTTGTTACCGCAAAGTTCACAAGTTAGGCGAGGGGGCTTTCGGGGCCGTGTGGCTGGCAGAAGACCTAGAATTGAAACGCCAAGTCGCCCTTAAAGAGCCACGCCCTGACCGTCTGCCAAACGCAGCCAACATCGAGATCTACTTAACCGAAGCACGCATGCTGGCCAGTCTAGATCACCCGCAGATTGTTCCCGTCTATGATGTTGGCCGCACGTTAGAGGGTTCCATTTACTTCGTGTCCAAATTGATCGAGGGCACCGATCTATAAGCCTACGTAAAACAGAATCCCATTTCCTTTGCGGAGTCCGCCAGTCTGGTCGCTCAGATCGCTGAGGCCTTACAACACACGCACAACCGGGGACTGGTCCATCGAGATATTAAACCCTCTAACATCCTGATCGACAATCAGAATCGGCCCTACGTCACCGACTTCGGCCTAGCCCTCCGCGACGAAGATTTTGCCAAGCAGAAAGGGATCGCCGGGACTCCTGCATACATGAGTCCCGAACAGGCCCGCGGCGAAAATCATCTGGTGGATGGTCGCTCGGACATCTTTAGCCTGGGAGTCGTCCTCTATGAACTCCTGACGGGAACCAAACCGTTCCGAGGTGATAACTGGGGTGAAATCGTTCAGCGGATCACGACTCTCGAAGCAACACCGCTCCGCCAACTCAATCAAGCAATTCCAAAAGAGTTGGAACGAATCTGCCTGAAGTCGCTCTCCAAGAGAGTTTCCGATCGATACTCTTGCGCCGCCGATCTGGCGGAAGACTTGCGGAATTTTTCCATTCCCATGCCTGGAGACCATCAATTGTTGGCCCCGGTTAAAATTGTACCCAAGGGGCTTCATTCGTTTGACGCGGCTGACAGCGAGTTTTTTTTGGAACTCTTGCCCGGTCCTCGTGATCGGGACGGTTTACCCGACTCGTTGCGGTTTTGGAAAACTCGAATTGAAGAGACCGACCCCGATCGCACGTTTCGCGTCGGTCTAGTTTATGGGCCGAGTGGTTGCGGTAAGTCCTCGCTGATAAAAGCAGGGCTATTGCCGCGGCTATCCAATCAAGTCATACGGTTGTTTCTCGAAGCGACCCCCGATCATACTGAACGACAGCTAGTGAAAGGTCTTCGGCGTGCTTGTCCCGACTTGCCACGCGGCGCTTCGTTAGTGGATACTTTGACGGCCATTCGTCGCGGCAAAGGTATTCCGGCCGGGCGCAAGATTGTGTTGATTATCGACCAATTCGAGCAATGGCTTTTCAGTCATGGAACGGAAACGAATTCCGACCTAGCTACTGCGTTGCGTTAGTGCGACGGTGGACGGATTCAAGCGATGTTATTGGTGCGAGATGATTTCTGGATGCTCGCCACTCGGTTGTTTAAAGAATTGGATACGCCTCTGGTAGACGGACAAAACGCAGCTGCCGTTGACCTTTTTGATCCCATCCATGCCCGCAAAGTCCTCGCGGAGTTCGGCAAAGCCTATGGCCGATTGCCTGAAAATCTTGGACTTCTTTCTCGCGACCAGGATTCGTTTCTGACTCAATCGGTAACTGGGTTGTCTCCGGATGGCAAAGTGAATTCCATTCGGTTGGCTTTGTTCTCCGACATGATGAAAAGCCGACCATGGACCCCGGCCGCACTTGCCGAAGTTGGTGGCACAACCGGGGTAGGCGCCACTTTTTTGGAAGAAACGTTTAGTAGCCGTACCGCCCCGCCGAAGCATCGCCAGCATCAGAATGCGGCCCAGGACGTGCTCCGAGCCTTGTTGCCGAGTCCCGGTATCAACATCAAAGGCCAAAAGCGGACGGCTAGTGAATTGCAAGAAGTTTGTGGCTACGCCGGCCGCCCCCAGGACTTCGCGGAATTGATGAGCATCCTCGACAGTGAAGTGCGATTAATCACCCCGGTGGGAAGCGAGAATGTTGAAGGAGGAGTTGAAAAACCAGGAGAACACACTTCATTGTCAGTATTTTCAACTCACACATCACATTTCCAACTTACTCATGACTATCTCGTACCTTCCCTTCGCGAATGGCTAACACGCAAGCAGCGAGAAACGCGGCGGGGCAAAGCCGAACTGCGTTTGCAGGAACTTGCCGCAACATGGACCTCCAAACCTGACCCGCGGTTTTTACCCTCACTTTGGGAATACCTCGACATTCGAATGCTGACCAAGTGGCGAAATTGGTCCAGCAGCGAACGTGTTATGATGGCCCGGGCGACAGGTTTCCACGCCTGGCGTTCGACTCTGGCTGCTTTGGCAATTATCGGACTCTTGGCTTTTAGCCAAACCGTTCGCAATAACATCGAAAAGCACCAGGAAATGACCCGTATCGGAGGGTTGGTCGGCCAATTGATTGATGCCGATCCGAACCAGATTCCAGAAATCGTCGCGCGATTAGCAGAGAACTCCGTGATATCGGACATATTACTTTCACCTCTGTTAACAACCGACGCCAAGACAGTTGACCAGCAACGGGCACAACTCCATGCCCGACTGGCGTCGGTGGCACGTGATTCGTCCTTAGTGGAGGGGCTGCAAAAGGAGTTACTGACCTGCAAAGTAACCTACATCCATCCAATTCGCGAAATGCTCAAGCCATATGCCAGCCAGTTAACCGACGCCTATTGGCGTTTGCTGCGAGACGAAACTGTTCCGGCAGATAGTCGATTCGCAGCCGCATTAGCCTTGGCCGACTATGTGCCGGAATCGGAAACGGGGACTTGGACTGAATCGCAATTGACTTTCGTGGCCGATCAGTTGGTTTCGGCCAATGCAGAGTACCAACCGACATTACGCAAACTTCTTCTGCCAATTCATGCCATGTTACTGCCCAATCTGGAACTGATTTTTAAAAATGCTTCAAAGTCCGAAGCTCAGCGTCTGAGTGCTGCCAATGCGTTTGCTGATTATGCCGCCCGCGACATTGACAAACTAACGGAATTGCTCACTATCGCGAATGACGATCAGTATGCCGTGCTCTACCCAATCGTTGCGGCTATCCCTGCGCCTTCGACCGTCGAAGATTTGAGAGAGATCGCTGCAACACCACCCCCGAAGGAGCTGGGATCGGTCGACCGCATTTATTTTGGCCAGAGAAGAGCCAATGCTGCGGTGACGATGTTGCGATTGGGCGAACCTGAACGAATGCTGCCCGTATTCGACTGGAAAGATGATCCCGAAGCGCTGACCCAGTTCATCTTCCGCTGCAAACCACGCGGAATTGGCGTTTCGCAACTGCTAGATCTTTTGGAGTTCGTGGCTACCGTTCCTGACAATTATCCGCAGGATACGCGATACGCCTTGCTGCTGGCGATCGGAGAATTCCGGCCCAGCGAAATTCCGTCTACGCGTCGAGCCACCTTGGTCAATCAGCTTGCCTTATGGTATGCCAACGACCCCAGTTCGGGCATGCATGGCGCTGCAGGTTGGTTATTACGGCATTTAGGCGAGAACGAAATCGTGACAAAGGTCGACCAAACCCCGGTTCCCTATTCGCCTGACCGTCAATGGTTCACTCTGGCCATCACGGTCACGCCATCAGTGCCAACGCAACAGAAACAGGAACCAGCGAAAAATCAGAAAGAGAATGAGGCAGGTATAGCGAGTACCGAAAAGGCAGTTGCGACGGAAAAGGACGCCGGGGAAGTTTCCCTGGCTCCGAAATTGACTCGCAAAACGTTTTATTACACCTTTATCGTATTCCCGGCCGGATCATACGACATTGGTTCGCCAGCGGATGAACCCGAACGCAGTGAGCCCGTGAGCCGCGAGTTGCATCACTTTGTCAAGCTATCGCGTCCGTTCGCTTTGCTAGATCGTGAGATCACCAACGAAGAATTAATTGCATTCATACCGACGTATTTTAGTAGTATGCAACGATACAAGGCGCAACCTGCCGAAGGTGGATTTGGAGCGGATTGGTACGATGCAGTTGCCTTTTGTCGTTGGCTGGGAGGGCAAGCCGGACTTTCGGAGTCTGAGCAACCTTACCCGTCGCCTGAATCGTTAAATTTAGTTAAGTACCCGCACGAGCCGGCCCCGGAGGCCAATTGGGCACCGCGCAACTGGCCGGTGGACCTGGATCGCCGTGGCTTCCGATTACCGACGGAAGCAGAGTGGGAGGTGGCCGCCCGCGGAGGTTCCCGGACTGCTTACGGTTTCGGCGGAGACGCTTTGTTATTAACGAAGTTTGCTTGGTTTAAGGAAAATAGTGGTAAACAAGTCCATCCGACGAAATTACTGCGGCCGAGCATTCGCGGTCTGTTCGACTTGCACGGGAACTTGTGGGAGTTGACGCATGATTGGGACAAGGGGTATCGGTTGGATGCGGTAACCGATCCGATTGTTTCAACCATGGGCGCGCTTCGCGTGATCCGTGGTGGCAGTTGGAACTCCGACCCGGCCCTCTGCCGTGCGGCGTTCCGCAATTCGCGCCCACCGCCGATCCGCGCGCTCTTCGACGGCTTCCAGATAGCGCTGAGTCCATCCGAAATCCCTGAGTAGACGCGACCTCAAGCCCTTGCATAAGATTGCCGACACGTTAATGGTGGACCTCGCTGCCCATGCGTGATGGGTTGCCATGCTTTAAGAACTGTGATGGAGCTCGATGCGTTTTGGTAACTATAGAGCTAATAATAAATCTCGGCGAATTGAGTTGAAGCAACTGCGGTGTACTTTGATGGCTTGTGCGGCTGGGTTGAAGAAAGATTAGATTGTCATTTCCAGTTCGGTTTCTAAGGTTCTATATCGCGTCTTGATGACGGCATTGTTGTAGCGATCTCCATCGAAGTGCATGCACTGTATATTTCTGGATCGATCGATTCTCCTTCGGTACTCGCAGGGGGGCATAGTCCGCCGCGATCGGTGTGAGGTAGCCCCTCCTCAACTGTGGGCGTTGAAAGTTCGCTTGCGTCAACGATTTGATGAAAGGCGGCGCTTCCATGTCGTATTCGAACCAAAGAGAAACAATTGCGATTTGGCGAAATGTAGTTCGATTGTCGTCAATCGCTTGCCCTCAATCGCCGGTGAGTCAGGGCTGCGAGCTCTGCGGTGAGATTATTGCGTGTACCAGAAATCACGCCGTCGCCGCCGCGGAATTTGCGGGAGTTGTGTTGCGAAGTGGCTGAGTCGATAGCCGCAAATCCCGCTCTGGCTTGCCGTTAAACGTTGCGCTTGAAACGACCGCATGCAATAAGATCGTGCCCTAAACGATCACGCTTGAAACGAACGCAATTGATCGCCGAGCGGACACGCTGCAAAATTCTTGGATTGAAAGGTTTGAAAAAAACATTTCCAGGTTTAACTTTATTAAAAGACCCCACAAATCACGTGGGGTACACGGGCTCTAGTAGCGGAGACCGGACTTGAACCGGTGACACCCGGCTTATGAAGCCGGTGCTCTAACCAACTGAGCTACTCCGCCAAGGCATTTTGCGCCTGAAATCACCCCTTTTTGGGGACTAGATAGTCTACTAGTTGTCGCCTAACGATCAAGCCCTAACTTACATTCTGCGATCCAATCGCCGAGTTTCTCGATAACTCGCGTAACAAGGTCCGATTTTTGAAACCAATCGCAAATAACTGCGCCTATCTTCAAACGAGTTCCCATATTGCCAGAATGCAATTCCATTGCAGAAACGCTTTACCGTTAAAGATTTCCGAAATATGGCACAGGTTCGCGAGAAAAAATGGCGAACTGGGTTGAAAATTCATTGTCTTATTGGCACAATACGGTTTGACTCAGCAGTTACGGAAACTCAGCAGTTACGGAAACTCAACAGTTACGGAAAGCAGTTCAAGGCCCACGCTGCGATTGCACATCCAAACGTGTCCAAAAAGCGGTCGTTGAGTTCTGCAAAGTTATTTGAGTCATGTTTCTCGTATTTACGCATCAGCGTTGGCGAGAAGATCGAATTTGGAGAGGTGGCTGAGTGGTCGATAGCGCGTCTTTGCTAAAGACGTGACCGGGTCAAACTGGTCCGCAGGTTCGAATCCTGTCCTCTCCGCTTCGGCACGTTGCACCCACTCGCAACGTGCCGTTTTCTTTGGAATTTCGGCAACTTGCAGTCGGCTGCTTCTCCGCCTTGCCGCCAGTTTCCGTGGCTTGCTGCACCGGAATCTGCACCGCTTTTTCGGC
>JBGSMY010000043.1:0-11431 GCA_041739975.1 Pirellulaceae bacterium | reverse complement strand
TTGTCGTCGATTGTCAGCTTGAGGACAAGCTGACCTACGTTACCGCTGTTTCCGTAGCCGTCCGCTGTCCTCAGCGGCGGAATAGAAAGCTCTCTTTGTTTTAGTTGCCGGTAACTAGTCGTCGATTGTCAGCTTGAGGACAAGCTGACCTACGTTACCGCTGTTTCCGTAGCCGTCCGCTGTCCTCAGCGGCGGAATAGAAAGCTCTCTTTGTTTTTGTTGCCAGGAATTTGTCGTCGATTGTCAGCTTGAGGACAAGCTGACCTACGTTACCGCTGTTACCGTAGCCGTCCGCTGTCCTCAGCGGCGGAATAGAAAGCTCTCTTTGTTTTAGTTGCCGGTAACTGGTCTTGGATTGTCAGCCTGAGGACAGGCTGACCTACAGTAGCTGTCCTACAGTAGCTCTCATGCCTAAAACTCAATTCGGCGTTATTTGTCTTTTGCAGCCGGGTGGCAGTAACAACTGGCGACAGGACGCACGTCGGCGCGGGACCATGCCGCCGATACACTGGCCTCTAATTTTTCTGCTTCGGCACCGCGGCTTTGCTGTTGAAGCGATTGTTGCAGCCCCAATAACGACCAAGCATTATTAGGATGTTTTTTCAAATCGGCGCGATAAACTTGCTCAGCTTCTTGCGATTGTTGTCCCGCCAAAAACAGCGCACCCAAAGCATGTCGGACCGGTTGCATCCAGCCAGGCGGTTCGTCGTAGACCAATTGATCTTCTAAGGCCACCGCTTCTCGCAGTAACGCAAATGCCGACTCCATTTGGCCCCGATGAAATGCTAATTCGCCCTCGGCCATCTTTTGGGCGATCGCCAACACATCTTTGGCTGGATTGTTCCCCATTTTCCATTCATCCGTTAGCTGACCGGCGACGGCAGCCATCAATTCCAACTCCTTTTCCGACTCTTCGATCCGTTTGAGGTTTGACAGCGCCAAAGAACGCGCGTAGTGCCATTCTGCTAAGCTAAATAGCCGCCAGTCTTCGGGCCGCGGCTCAGTCAAAATTTCGTCCCATTTGCCAAATCGAACCAACACATGCAAAGCTGTCGGCATGAATCCATCGGCAACCACCACATAGTTTTTTAAAAACTCTTTGGGAATTTTTGATTCGATTTTTCGAGCGGCGTTCAGAGCAGTCTCAAAACGTCCCTCCATCATGGCCGCGTAGGCCAAGAAATGGATATTGTGCATGTGGTAAATGTTGTAGAATTCCGGTTGGGGTGCGGTGGCAAAATAGGTTTCATCCGCGACAATGGCTTTTTCGTTGGTATCTGCCGCGTCGGCGTACCGCCCCACGCGGATAAACACATGCGATGGCATATGCACCAAATGCCCAGAACCTGGCACCAAGTTTAACAACCGCTCGGCGGCCGGGACGGCCCGCTCCGGCCACAACGAAGCCTCAACAGCGTGAATATAAAAATGATTGGCCCCGGGATGCTGCGGATGCCGTGACAACGTTCGCTCCAAGACTGCCACAATTTCGAGCGCTCGACCTTTCGGCTCTCCTGCGTGAGTCCACAAATCCCAAGGCTGCAAGTTCATCAGCGACTCAGCGTACAAAGCACCTACATCACCATCGCCAGGAAATTGATGCCATACGGTTTCCATCGCCTCAGCATACGCTTGATCTAATGAACTTCGGTCCTCAGGCGCGGGCCATTGGTAACGAGTGGCAACTGCCGTCACCAAAGCCCGTTCGACCGGTGTCTCATTATCTAGTGCTTCGATCGCCTTTTGGCTGGCCTCAAATGCAAGCTGACTCTGCTGGTCAGTCATCACCGGATTGTTAATGTGCAATCCACGCGCATAGGCAATTCCCCACCACGCCATCGCACATGAAGGATCTAAATTAACTGCCCGCTCAAACGATCGAATCGCTTCGTCGTGATTGTAACCATAGAGCAGCTGTATCCCCTGGTCAAACCAATCTTGAACCTCATGGTTCGCCGCAGTCACGGCTCTGCGATAACCACCAAACCCAGAATACTTTTTTCCCAAAGGCACGGCGTCCTGCTTGGTTGTTTGTTGATCTTGTTGGCCCACTTCATCAGGGCCCACTTCATCAGGGCCAACTTCATCACGGCGCGAGTTATCCAATCGAACGCGGGATCGGTTTTGAGGATCTACGGCTCGCGTTTTGGCCGTCTCTTCGACTTGTTGCGGGTCAACAAACCATGGGCGATCGGTTCGATCGCGAACCAACTTCAAATTGTCGACAGTCACATCTCCGCCATATCGACAAAATATACGGAACGGGCCTGGCACCTCCATCCGGTTGTTTTTGACCAATTGCGGCAAACCGTCGTGAAAATCTTGCAACGACTTCGTTTGTTCGTCACTTAGTCCCCATTGATTTTTCGGTTTTTCAACCGGCAAAGTCTTTAAATAGCTCCAAACCGTGTCCGGACCTTCGCCTTCGTCGAGTGTGGTTGCATTAAATACGACGACGTCGTTTACAATGAATTCGAAATCGACGACTCGCCCCATAGGCGCGGCGGGTGAACTGTACACGCTTAGCCAAAGACCAAGACTAAAAATTCCAATAGTGATCCGCAACATGACTTCACTCCCATCAATTGTTTGCGACAAACACAATCACGCGGAATAGCCAATAAGCTTTCAACAATAGATTTCTTGCTGGCCAGCGGATCGGTTGTCGCGACTTTATTGCTTCAAGTGATCTTTGTAGATCTTGCCATCTTTCATGATGACTAACAAATTTTTTTCAGGTTCAGTTAGAATTCTCAAGTCGTCCAATGGGTTGCCGTCAACAAGCAACAAATCGGCCATTGCTCCTTCGCTGACGACACCTATTTTTCCAGAATAAGGGCTACGGAGTCCGGACATTGCCAACAATTCAGCGTTCGTGGACGTTGCCATCCGCAAGGTCTCAGCGGTCGTATACCAGCGCAACATTTTGATCAAGTTTTCATTCTGTTTTGCAGCATTTTCCGCGTTAAATAGTATATCCGTTCCCCAAGCCGTTTTTATTTTATATTGTTTGGCCAAGGCATAAGCTGTCGCTGTGCCCTGGTACATCTCCTGTTGTTTTAATCGATTGGGTGATCCATCCGGAAAAGCAAAACGACCATCTTCGACAAACGGTTGCAGACTCCACCAAATACCTTTTTCTGCCATCAGCTGGGCAGTGGCATCGTCCAGTAATTGTCCGTGATCGATACATTTCACTCCCGCCTCAATTGCTTGTCGAACGGCAGTAGGTGTGTACGCATGAACCGTAACATAGGTGCCCCAATTTTCCGCTGCTTCGACCGCCGCTTTAAGCTCTGCTACGGTATATTGTGTAACATCCAATGGGTCATAAGACGATGAAACTCTGCCTCCGGCCATTAACTTGATCTGCGACGCGCCCAATGCCAATTGTTCGCGAACGCGTTGCCGAATCGAATCAGGGCTGTCGGCAATTGCCGCCGCCCCTACTCGCTCACTAAAGGTAAACTCACCCGGCCTAGCCGGCAAATCATTGGGCAAGCGAAAATCGCCGTGACCTCCGGTTTGACTAACAAAAGAGCCCGATGGCCAAATCCGCGGCCCAGCAACCAACCCGCGGTCAATTCCTTTTTTTAAGCCGAAACATGGACCGCCCAAATCGCGGATGCTGGTATATCCTCGCATCAACATGTCGTGGGCAGCTTTCGTTGCCACAACATTGATATAACCGATATCGGACAGAAGTATTTCTTGTTGTGGTACGGCCGTGAACATCACATGAGTATGCGCGTCAATCAGTCCCGGCATCAACACTTTACCACTACCGTCGATCAATCTCGTGTCACCTCGTCGATCCGTCGGAATTGGTTCGCTGGAAATTTTTTCAATCAAATTACCGCGCACCAATACATTGACCGGATCCGAAAGTACCTCATCGATTCCGTTGAATACTCTTACGTTTTGAAACAAAGTCACCGAATTTGAGGTTTGTGAAAGCAACAACGCCGGTTCCGTGGCGAACGCCAGCCAGAGTAAAAAAACGATGCTGCGAACCAAAGACTCGATTGACATTTATGAACCTAAAACAAAATTTGAAATTCGCCAGTTCACACGTGAACGACTTATTTTTCATTTTGCAACTTTGAAACTTCTTCGCCGATTCGTTGCCGCATATCTTCTTTGACGTTCTGAATAATCTGATGAACCGTACCATCGCGTTTGACAATCACGACCGCCGGCAAGTGCGTAATTCGCAATTCCTGAACTGCCGCACCGGTTGGATCGAGCCCCACGGTTCCGGAAACAGAATTCAATTCCATAAACTGTTTTACACGGTCGGGTTCTTCGGCGACATTCACCGGCAACACATAGATGCCTGCAGCTTGTAACTGGTCTCGAAACTCTAGCACGGCAGGAATCCCTTCCAGACTTGGCGCCGCCCAACTGGCCCAGAAATACAGCAAAGCGACTTGATTGTCAGGTCGAGACGCCAATTGCTTGCCCGCCAAATCGACAAATTGGACCTTTGGCATCGGTTTGCCATAAAGATCTTCAACACCGCGCCCCTGTAACGTTTCCGACAAATCGGCAACTTGGACGGCTGCATTTGGTAGCTTGAATTCCTCGATGCCGCCTCGCGGCGTTGCACCAATTTGCCATTCGAGCTGAGACTCAACCGTTACTTCGTCATACTGTTGGTTATCGGTCGCCTTACGATATTGTGATTTTATTTTCGTGGGCAAACCATTGTCATCGCGGAACCAGACTTGCACTTGATGGCCATTGCTCATGCGAACGTCAAAATGATGAGCTCCATCGCTTGAACCCAAATCGGAGACCTGAACCAACTGCGTTTGAATTGATTCTCGAGCGTGAGGCATCAACAAAAACTCAACTGCACACAGCTCCAAAATCGTTTGCGTCAAGCCACAGCTTTGCAGTTCCACTCGCGGGTCTTCGGCCGCTACGCGACTATATTTATTGTCCGCCTTGGCCCATCGCAGCAATTCGGGCTGTCGGTAGCTCACCACAAACTGCGGCTCACCATCGCGCGTCTCGCGAACTTCAAATCGCAATTGCTCACGTCCTACCGATCGCAACTGCAAGTGATGCTCGCCCTTGTGCTCTTGGTCAGCACCGCGAAAATTCCATTTCGAGGCAACTCGCACAGCATAACCGGGCGCGTTAACCAAAGTTTTTTCGGCCAGCATTAATTCAGCCGTGATTGCGTCCCAAGCGGGAGAATGCCGTTCGGCACTCACTCCTTGTTCTTGGGGTGGCTGGGCGACTGTGACGTGGCTGCCAATTCCAGCACCCCACACGATCGTGCAGAGAATCAACCAAGTTGCCCGACAACGACTATTACAATCCATAACTCGATTCATCTTCGATTCCATGATTAATTACAAAAATTGACTGATAGATTCGGGCCGTTCGCAATGCGTCTTGCACCCGCGATCTCGTAACTATTGTCCACCACCACCAAACTGATTGCTAAGTTGACCTAACGATTGCTCCAACTCCGTGAGCGGTGAGGTGGTAGTCGATCGAGACAGAACATTGTTGCTGGGGTATTCGGATCGCGTCATCTCAAAGTTATCGCGTACCGTTTGCCAATCGGCAAGCAATGTTTCGCGATCGGCATTTTGACTTAAATGCATTTTTAAAATGACTAGAGAATTTTTAAGATTTCGCAACTGAGTGAGAAACCGCGAATAAGAGCTGCCGTTTAGGTAATAGTGTCCGAATTGCCGAATTAAGGCATCACATTGATCAATCGATTGGTCGATCCAACGCATCGTGAGTTGAGCGTTCCAGGAATTTCCCGGCAGCGATCCACTCCCGCCTGTCGATTGCAAATCATTGACCGAAGCGGCGAAATCGTCGTAAGTTCTCACACAATCAAACCAAGCCTGACTGACTCGCAAATCGACATTGCCGACGCGAATTCGTTCGCCCAAGTTGCGGACATCGCGATCAATGGCAACGACGTCGCGATGTAACTGCGACACCGGCAGACCTTCGCGAATTTGAGTGGACAGATATTGAAACTTTCCAGTCACCGTACCCAAGTCGGTTGACAACTGGCGGTACCGATAGTCTTGATAGGCAATATTTTGCACCAGCGAATAAATATTCTGAAATTGACGCGTCGTGGCATCGTTGAGCCGACTTAACCGTCGTGCGTCACCTCGCTCTAAGGTCACCTCGGTCGTCGGTGGATAATAGGGTGGATAAACGGGACCTGGCAAGGGATTCGTCAGTGATGGCAAACGGTCTCCAATCGCCTGATGTACTTGAGCAATCTGAGTCAAGTAGTAGCGAGAATTATTGGCACTATACTCATTTCGCAGACTGGACGACAATCCTTGAATTGCCGCATCCAAAGATCGGTGGGCTGATTGCGCCGCTTGAGGATCGCGTCCAGCGCCGGCATAGGCATCGCGACTATTCTGAGCGGCCGACAATAAATTGTTGGCTTGGATTCGAGCCAAACCGCCAGTTAAACCCGAAGTTTCACTGCGTATACTTTGCACCAACAATTGTGCGTTAGTAATCAGTTGAGCCGACAGTGCTTGAATACCACTCGTATCGATGCCGGTTCCCGGGTTCGTAGGCCACCCAATGACTGGACCCGTCTCACCGCCAATCGATTGCAAAAACTCTTGTGCCACCGCGCGTCGATTTTGACGCAAATTGCGATAACGATCTAACCAAAATCGCAACTCGTTTTGTTGGGGCGATCGACCCATGTTTGCGAAAAACATGCCGATAATCCATTCGGTTTCGTTATTGCCGCGATTGGCAAAATATTCATCACTGCTAATGAACGACGCGTGAATGTCTTGTAAAGTGTCGCCGCGGCGAATTCCTTGCATCCAAACATCGACTTCGCGATTGCTCGGGTTGCGAGCGTAATACTTGGAATACATCTGCACGATAAAATTGCGTGCTTCGTTGTTTTGAATTCCCCGCGAATCAACCAACCCGCGGGAAAATCCTTGCTCACCAACTATACCTTGCGCAAACGTAAAGCCACCACAACCCAGTGTCAGCCCGAGGACACCGACCGAAAAAATGAATCGAGTCAAAATCATAAATAAAGCCTTCTTAGCTTGTTAATGTAAGCAAACGCCGCACGCCGGCTTCGGTCAAGTCTCCGAGACTCACGTTTCGAACCGTATTTTAGCGCTCGCCGCCATTCCTAACAACTCCGACTTCGCAGAAAAGTCGGTTAAGAGTGCTACTGACATGGGGTCACTACGCGACCGATACGCAAGCGAAATTCTTGATTCTACCCGCATTGAGTCCTCTTTGGGGCCGATTCGAAAGCGCAACGAGCGAACCTTGCAGACCTCGATCGCCATCTAAAAATCTGTACTGCCTGGAAATTAGTGGTCAAAAAGATTTGGGACAAAAAGATTTGGGGCAAAAAGATTTGGGGCAAAAAGATTTGGGGCAAAAAGATTTGGGGCAAAAAGATTTGGGGCAAAAAGATTTGGGGCAAGAAGATTTGGGGACAAGAAGATTTGGGGACAAGAACGTTTGAACTTTTTAAGAATTTGAATGCCTAAAGGCGGCATCGCAAATTAGGTCTAGCGATATGTATAACGTTCGATGGGACAAAAAAGAAGAAACACAGACACAGGATACCAACCACGATAATCAATGCTGAATTCCAACTCACACTGGCCATTTAATTCCTGTTGCTCTCCATTCCGAGAAAGCCACTAAAATTCCTGAAAAATATAAATATCAATCGCAATCTAGAAATCGATGGCCGTATCGCCGGCACTATCTTGTCCGCGTAGTTGATCCATCAGAAAGATGGTGGCGCGGGCGTATTCGCGAATGGCAACTGGCAAGTTTTTTTGCTCTGAAGCTTGGTTTGCCGCGGCAGAAAGGTGTTGCCAACGGGATTGGTCGATTTTCCAGTTTTTATCCTGGATCACTTGCAAAATCTCTTGAATCATTTGTTTCAGTTTATCGATAAACGCCCAACCACTCGCCGAACAATCGACCGCGACATAAGGCCCGCGACCATATCGCACGCCGCTGGCAGTCGTCGCCGACGATTGACTGGTCGCCAGTACCGCTTGTACCAGACTCCAAATCAGGCAAATCACGCCAAATGAAAAGAAGGTTACTGCTATACCTATGTTGTTTAACAGCCACAAAAAGATGGCCGCAGTAACCAATGATGCCAGCCCTAATACAATGGGCCATGGCTTGATGCGACCGCGATCATCGTAGGAATTATTGTTGCTGCTGGAACTACCTTGAGTCGCCAATTGAGGGTGCAGAACCTTGGCGATGATCACGGTGGAGTTGTCCGGTCCGCCGCGCAAATTGGCGATATCGACTAACGTTTGAGCCGCTTCGTTTGGCGGCAAACTGCCCAAAATTGCGCCGATCTCATCGTCGGCCACCGGACCTGTTAATCCGTCACTACACAGCAAGTAAACATCGCCGACTTGAATTGGAAACGGTCCTTCCAAATCCACATTAACGCTAGGATAGGGGCCCAATGACCTAGTAATAACATTTTTGGGAATTTTTAGGAAATCGTCTTTGCCTGCCAGTTGTCCGGAGGCCCGCATTTCCCAGACTAGGCTATGATCAAACGTCAACTGTTCGAGAATCCCGCCGCGAAGCCGGTAAACGCGACTATCGCCGACATGGGCGGCAACTGCTCCCTCAGGCAATAATAAGAGGCAGCTGCAAGTTGTGCCCATATTATAAAATTCTTGATTGGCTTCGCCTCGCCGATGAATCTCGGTGTTCGTGTCAATAATTGCGCGCCGCAATGCCTCGGGAGTAGGCGAATCGAGATACTTGCCAAACAAATGGGGAATCGTGTCTACGGCGATTTTGCTAGCTAATTCCCCGGCAGCATGCGCACCCATCCCATCAGCAACAATCAACAAATGACCACGACGTTGATATTGCTCAAAACTGCTCGAAAATGAGACACACAAATTGTCTTGATTATTCGTGCGACGCATCCCCACGTCGCTTAAGGAAGCAACGTGCAGGTAAGTATCCCATTTAACGAAGCTATCACTCATTGATTAGTACAATAAAGGTCCGATGATTGGTCCGGGATTGGCATTCGGCCCCAATCCAGAGCGGAAAATATGGATGAAGACAATAACCGCCCTCAAATCTACTATGTTATCTTACCGTTAAAATCGGCGAAGAAACACGACCCCCGCCATAAAAAACGCTCTTTGCCTAAATTTGCTGAATCTCTATACTCCCCCCGCAGTCGGGATTCCCGATTGCGGTCGGTTCTGATTGCCCGCTTGAAATCCGATTGTTTTGTGGGTGCAACCTGCGAAACTTTGTGTTTCCAACAGAACAGGAACGATCTGTTTAACACTCGCGAGAATTTGGTCGTCGCTATCCGTGCCAGCAGACAATTCCTGGCGGAATGTTTCCCAAGGGGACGGCCATTCCCGTCAACTGAGTGGCAACGGGCCTTATGATTACCCCTATTTTTTTCGAGGAGTCTTAGTTGTCGCCATCGACTCAGAATCCACAGCCGCAGCCAACTGTCGCACCGATAACTGCTAGGCTTCAAAGCAAAGGGACCGTTTCAATGGCCGGACATCCCAACGCACTTGGATTAGGTAGCGTTTCTCAATGGACCAAATGGCACAACGAAATATTTAGGCTGGCAATTTTTTTCCTTTGTTTCCTGTCGGCCACTGCGGGCTGCGTTCAGCGACGATTGTTAATCAATAGCCAACCCGAGGGTGCACTGGTTTCCGTCGACAAAACACAAGTGGGGCACACTCCGGTCGCCGTTCCCTTCACTTATTATGGCACCCGCGAAATTCAATTGCAGAAAGATGGCTACAAAACCGTGTATGTTAAAGAACGAGTCCGGCCGCCCTGGTATGGCGTTTTCCCGATTAGTCTGATTTCCGAGAATTTTGCTTTTCGCGAAATACGGGACCACCGTGCATTAGATTTTGAGTTGACTCCCAAAGAGCGAGTCGTCGAAGGCCAATTGATGGAGCGAGCCGACCAGTTGCGAACGGATGTCCAGCGCGGAACCGTGGTCGCCCCGCTTAAGTAATTAAAACATGGGACCTGCTCAAAACGAGCGTTGTCGCTACAATATTCCGCTCGTTCAAAATCCAATCCCACTGTTTTTTACCAGAATATATCCTGATGGAAGCCGGAATCGTCGGCCTGCCAAATGTTGGCAAGAGCACGTTGTTTAATGCCCTGACCAGTTCCACCGCCGCACAAAGTGCAAACTATCCGTTTTGTACTATTGAGCCCAATGAAGGAATTGTCAGCGTTCCCGATTCGCGCATGAATCAAATTACGAAATATATCCCTCCACAAAAAGTCATACCTGCGATTCTCAAGCTGGTCGATATCGCCGGGATCGTTAAAGGAGCCAGTGAAGGCGAGGGGTTGGGCAATAAATTTCTCAGCCACATTCGCGAGGTTGATGCGATCTTGCAAGTCGTCCGCTGTTTCGAGGACGAAGACATTACGCACGTCGCCGGCGGCGTAAATCCCTTGGCCGACATCGAAACCATTGAAGTCGAGCTGATGCTCGCCGACATGCAAATGTTGGAGAATTCAATTCCTAAAGCCCAGCGCGCGGCCAAGAGCGGCGATAAAGATGCAAAATTGCGAGCGGCCGTATTGGAGAAATGTCAGGAATGGCTAAATACTGGCAAACCACTGCGTACTTGTTCATTTACCAAAGAGGAACAAAGTGTTGTTTCGGCCATCGGCATGCTAACTGCTAAACCCGTATTGTTTGTCGCCAATGTCGCCGAGAACGATTTGAAAGGAAAAAGTCCACTGGTTGGAAAGGTAAGCGAATACGCTGCGAAACATGGCGCCGGCGTAGTTCCCATCTGCGCAAAATTAGAGGCCGAGCTCGGAGAACTGGACGAATCCGACCGTCAAGAAATGCTGGCCGCCGTGGGGCTAAGCGAACCAGGTTTAGGGCGGCTCGTTCGGGCCGCTTACAACACACTTGGATTACAAAGCTATTTCACAGCTGGCGAGAAAGAAGTCCGCGCTTGGACTGTCCCGATCGGCGCCACAGCCCCTCAAGCCGCTGGCGTTATCCACACGGACTTTGAACGCGGATTTATTCGGTGTGAAGTCTATTCGCTGGATGACCTTGAGAAATACAAATCGGAAAAAGAAATTCGAGCTGCCGGACGAATGCGGGTCGAAGGCAAGTCTTACGTCATGCAAGACGGCGACATCTGCCATTTCTTGTTCAATGTCTAAACGAGTTGTAGCCGCCGTCGTCCAAATCGGCATTGCCGGCAGCAGGCGTGGCTGCCGGTGTTCCACCGGCAGGCGTGGTTGCCAGTGTTTCGCCAGCAGGCGTGGTTGCCAGTGTTTCGCCAGCAGGCGTGGTTGCCAGTGTTTCGCCAGCAGGCGTGGTTGCCAGTGTTTCGCCAGCAGGCGTGGGGGGGGGGGGGGG
>JBGSMY010000160.1:0-5277 GCA_041739975.1 Pirellulaceae bacterium | reverse complement strand
CGGTCCCGATCGCCGCCGCGACTTCGTCGACATCTGCTTCGGTCGCTTCACACAGCGCTGAAATTGCGTTGATGGATGAAACGCGTTGGGCCAAAAAAGCATTGGCCGTAAGCTTAGACAATTCGCTGCTCCAAAGATTGGTGGTTAGCAGTCGATTTCGCGGAATCCAATTGGCATATACATCCACCAACGCTTCTACCGCTTGAGGACATTCCCCACCGATCAACACGCGGTCGGGTTGCATTAAATCTTCGATGGCAGTGCCTTCGGCCAAAAACTCTGGGTTGCTCAATACATCGAACGAAGCACCGTGATTCGAGTTGGACAGAATCGTCTTTACAGCTTCAGCAGTTCGCACCGGCAAGGTTGACTTTTCGACCACAATTTTATGGCCGGTGGATACATCGGCGATTTTGCGGGCACATTTCTCGACAAACTCTAAATTTGCTGCACGACCTGCCCCCACGCCAAAACTCTTGGTCGGCGTATTCACGGAAATAAATACCATGTCGGCTTCGCGAATTGCGTCGTCCACGCGGGTCGTGAATTTTAGATTTCTGCCGCGACACTCGCGGACGACCTCCAGGAGGCCTGGTTCGTAGACCGGCAAGTCATCGGAGTTCCAACGGGCAATTCGCTCGGCATTGATGTCGACAACTTCCACATGAATATGCGGACATTGTTTCGCAATCATGGCCATCGTCGGACCACCGACGTAACCGGCACCGATACAACAAATCTTCGTAACTGTTTTTTTGATCATGAGTTGCAAATGTACTGTTAGACTACTTGAACCGATTCTTGTTGAGCTAATTCCATATCGTGCTCGACCATAATTTGGGCTAATTCACGACAATTGACCGTCGGTTTCCATCCCAGCACCTCGCGAGCCTTGCTTGAGTCACCCAACAATAGATCTACTTCCGTTGGACGGAAATAACGCGGATCGATCTCGACGTGTTTTTGCCAATCCATTTCTAAATATTCAAACGTGTAGTCTAAAAATTGACGGATCGTATTTGTCTCACCCGTGGCCAACACATAATCGTCGGGCTCGGAATGTTGCAACATCAGCCACATTCCGGTGACGTAATCTTTGGCATAACCCCAATCTCGTTTAGCATCCAAGTTTCCGAGATACAGTTTGTCTTGGAGCCCTAATTTGATTCGTGTCGCAGCGCGAGTAATTTTTCGGGTTACAAACGTTTCGCCGCGGCGAGGCGATTCGTGGTTGAATAAGATACCATTGACGGCAAACAGACCATAAGCCTCGCGGTAGTTGACCGTTTGATGGAACGCATAAACCTTGGCACACGCGTAAGGACTCTGCGGTCGAAATGGTGTACGTTCGGTTTGAGGTGTTTCCAAAACGTCGCCGTACATTTCGGAACTGCTGGCTTGATATACTCGCACCGACTTCGATTTATTTAATTGTCGAGCTGCTTCTAAAACATTGAGTGCACCGGCGCCGACGACTTGTAACGTATAAGCCGGAGCGTCGAACGAGACACGAACGTGGCTTTGGGCGCCCAAGTTATAAATCTCGTCCGGTTGCAAATCGAGCACTAAGTTGGTGATATTTTGACCATCGGTCAGATCCCCGTAGTGCAAAAACAGTTTAGCCTTGGGGTCGTGTGGATCGCGGTAGATATGATCCAGTCGACCCGTGTTGAAACTGCTACTGCGACGAACAATCCCATGGACCTCATATTCTTTGGCCAGTAACAGTTCGGCCAAATAAGAGCCGTCTTGTCCGGTGATTCCAGTAATCAAAGCGCGTTTGGACATTGTTGTTCTATACCTCGCGGCGACGTAATTGTTGAGTTTCCTTCAGAAAACACTCGTAGGTTTGACGCAAGCCACGAGCTAAATCGATTTTCGTTGACCACCCTGTGGATTGAATCAACGAAATGTCGGTCCGTTTCAATAGAGTACCATCTGGCTTGGTGGTATCAAACACGAATTTGCCTCGATATCCGACCACTTCTGCCACTGTTTGGGCCAATTCGGCAATGGAAATATCGGTGCCTGTCCCCACATTCACCCAGTCAGGCGGATCGGCTAGGCCAATCAAATGCACTAAAGCGGCCGCCAAATCATCCACGTGTAAAAACTCGCGCCGCGGCTGGCCAGTACCCCAAATTGTTACCGACTCGGCACCCAGCTCGCGAGCCTCATGGATGCGACGAACGAGGGCCGGCAAGACATGACTGTTCTCGGGGTGATAATTGTCGCCCGGTCCATAGAGATTGGTCGGCATGGCACTATGAAACATAACGCCATATTGCTGTCGGTAAAACTGGCACATTTTTAGCCCAGCGATTTTGGCGATGGCGTAAGCTTCGTTGGTCGATTCCAAGGCACTCGTGAGCAAACAATTTTCCGGCATCGGCTGGGGCGCCTGGCGAGGATAGATGCAGGTACTTCCTAAATATAAAAACCTTTTGACCTGATTTTCGTAAGCCGCCTGAATGGAGTTGACCGCCATCGCCAAATTGTCGTAAATAAACTGTGCAGGATAAGTCTTATTGGCATAAATACCGCCCACACGCGCCGCGGCAAACATCACACATTCGGGGCGATGCTCGCTAAACCATTGTCGGACCATCGCTTGATTGCAGTAATCTAATTCTGCATGAGTCGGTTCAAATATTTGTTCAACACCGGCAACTTTCAATGCGCGAATAATCGCCGCACCAACCATTCCACGACCACCGGCAACCAACACGGATTGTGGCATTGGGCTCGCTAAGGTTTGAATATTGTCGGCGTTACAGTTCACTTGAACGTCGCGGGATTGAGTCGTTTTATCCATGGTGAAAAACCAAATTATACGTGAATTCGCTCAGCGCGCACTCCGTTCTTCTGGGTGACGCCGCGCGAAACCATTGGCGAAATTCTGGGGGTTATTTCCTGCCGATTCACAGTGTCGCAAAATCGATCTCCCACACGCTGGTAGCTCGAAAACCGATCGCTCGAAAATTGATCGTTTGGTCTTTGCCAATAAACATCACAACTGCGAATGGGCAGCGGATGAAGACAAATCATTGACGAGACGATCAAGCGGATTCAACCGATGACATCACCCAATGCCGTCGCATTCAGTACCACCGATAAAAAATACTGGATCGTTAGGAATCCCCCACAATACCAAGAAAGCACTAAAATTGAATGGGAGATTTGGCGATTAACCGCTTAATCCCGGGAGATTGCGAGGATTTTAGGGCCTAAGTCGACTACACCGAAAGCGCCGGTGTGCGTAAGTTTGAAATCCACTGTTAATTAAGTCCCGAATTACTCAAACCAAGTTTATGACATGAAGAACGGATGAATACGCACCCTAGCCTTCCTGAAACTCCCAATTCTCCAAATCTCGCGATTCGGGTGATCAAATTTGGTGGCAGCCTGTTGGAAAATCCGCAATCTCTCGAGCTTTTTAGGCAATGGCATGCGAGTCAGGCCCCGGCTATTGACCTCGTGGTGATCGGAGGCGGAGTAGCGGTCGACCAATTGCGAGCGTGGGATAAGCGGTATCCGTTTCAACCCGAGACCGTACACTATTTGGCCATTGAGCAAATGGAGTTCAATGCGCGTTGGTTGGCGAAACTAATGCCCGATTGGAAAGTTTTGACGATACCGTCTCAATCCACCGAGGCTCATCACTGTGCGTTTAAGAACCAATTGGAAATCGTTTTTCGCGCAAATCAATCTACTAAATTTCTAATTGATCCATTGCTCTGGCTAGCGAACGATACCGTCTTGCCCCGTGATTGGACGGTTTCCAGCGATTCCATTGCTGCTCATTTGGCACGATCGATCGATGCCAACGAGCTCGTCTTGTTAAAATCCGCTTTGCCGACTGAGCCTAAAACTCGAGCGGAATTTTGCCTTGGTCCCTGGGTCGATTCGGCATTTGCTCAAGTTTGTGATTCGGTAAATACCCTGCGGGTCGTCGAACTTACCGACCCGGCTTTCACAGAATTGCAATTTGGCCCCGTGACGCACAGTGGCATTCGTAGCTAAGATAGTAAAAACGTCGTTTCTTATTCCTGGCGTCAGGTAATTGATTTATGCCTCATCGCATTCTTACGGTGCAACAACACATCTTGCAGGAACAGCAACGGTTTCCGGGTGCCACCGGTGAGTTTTCATTTTTGTTAAGTGGCATCACGTTAGCGACCAAGCGAATTCAAGCCCAAGTCCGTCGTGCGGGGCTGGTCGACGTTCTGGGAGCCACGACAAATTGCAATATCCAAGGCGAAGTCCAACAAAAACTGGATGTTTATGCCAACGATGCGCTCGTTGCCAGTTTGGGGTCGCGGGATAGCGTTGGAATTCTAGCCTCTGAGGAGAACGAGCATCCCATGGTGATGCCTCATTTCTCACCCTCAGCCAAGTATGCGGTCGTTTTCGACCCATTGGATGGCTCATCGAACATCGATGTTAACGTAAGTGTCGGTACCACGTTTTCGATTTTTCGGCGACCGGATGGCGTTGGGGTCGACGACCCGCTACGTTGGATCTTGCAGCCGGGTCGCAAACAAATTGGTGCTGGCTACGTGGTCTATGGTTCCTCCACAATCTTGGTCTATACGGTCGGCAATGGCGTTCATGGGTTTACGCTCGATCCGTCAATTGGCGCATATATTCTTAGCCATGAAAATATTCGCATGCCGCGACAAGGAATTTATTATTCTGTCAATGAAGCGTATCGCGAAGATTTTCCACCAGCATACAATCAGTACATTGAAAACTTGCGTACTGGCAAACTAAACCGCCGTTATGCTACGCGGTATATCGGCTCGATGGTCTCCGATTTCCATCGCACTTTGCTCAAAGGTGGCGTGTTTATGTATCCACCAACCAAAACCCACCCGCAAGGTAAGCTGCGATTGTTGTACGAAGCCAACCCGATCGCCATGATCGCTGAAGCGGCCGGTGGCGTAGCCGTGAATGGCCACCAACGAATTCTCGATATTCAACCCGATGCTATTCATCAACGCACGCCGCTGATTGTCGGCAGTGAAGTTGAAATGAAAGAGTTTCAAGAGTGTTTAAAATAGAGTAATGGCGGACTTTGCCTGCGTTTAGCACTTAGTTTGATAATATCGGTTATCCAGGAATTTTAGTGGCTGGCTGGAGACGAGCGTCAGGATTATCGAGTCGATTGGCTACGATTGATGAAGCTTCCCGATCTATTCTGTGTGACCCTTGCGAAAGTGCGTGTCGAGTCGAATTCAATCTTGTCGGCAATTCCCTGCAACCAGTCTGACGCCC
>JBGSMY010000105.1:0-6241 GCA_041739975.1 Pirellulaceae bacterium | reverse complement strand
GGGAGGTGGCCCGCCACGGTACTGCCAATCAGAGATTGGCAGCCACGATACTGCCAATCAGAGATTGGCAGCCACGGTACTGCCAATCGGAGATTGGCAGCCACGGTACTGCCAATCGGAGATTGGCAGCCACGATCGCTGAACCAACAGGGACCGTAAGATCGGCAAGCGTCGTGCAATAACCTTACAACAGCGTTCCCGCCCAACTCCTCTTTTGCCCAATTTACCCACACTCCAAGATTGCCATCAGCTCGCCGCTGAATCTTGGTGCCTTAAGCCCGCCCCCCTTAAGCCTGCTCTAGGTTGCTTGCGGGAATTTTGCTAACGTCCAGCGGAAAGTTTACAGAGCGTTGGCATGCGCCATCGTTTTGCGCACTTAGTTCAACGATCAGTTCAACGATAAGTTCAACGATTAATTCAACGATTGATTCAACGATTGATTCAACGATTAGTTCAACGATTAGTTCAACGATTAACGACGATCCCTAAGGCCATAACATGGTTGACCGACGATTCACTCAGTTTTTGCAGCCGACTATAAGATTGGCATTTTCCTTAGCAACCTTATTCGGGTTTGCATCAACCTGTCAGTTGTCAGCCGATGATTATGCCTTAACACAGCATGTGCCGGAGATTTGGCAAGAAGATGCTGAACTAACAGATGTTTTTTTCTTGAATGATCGATTGGGATGGGCAGTTGGGCAACACGGCATTTGTTTGCGAACCGTTGATGGCGGGTTGACTTGGCAGCGTTCGGTGACTCGAGTTCCATTGAATCAAGGTCAAAATCGAGTCACTCGCGATATGAAATCGGTGCTCGATCAGGTCCGTTCAGAGACTTTAGGCGGCGCCGATAACACGACCAGTACAGACTATGTCGTTGGACATTCGCCGGCAGTGCGTTTGGAGTCGGTTTCCTTTTTGAATGAGCGTCAAGGCTGGGCGGTTGGTGGCTACGAATTGCCCTATGTTCCGATTTCGCGCGGGGTGGTTTTTCGGACAACCGATGGCGGAGAATCATGGAAACCCATTTCGGGAGTGCCGTTGCCGCGACTCTTCCGAGTTCAGTTCCCTCAGGCTTATTCGGGTTGGGCTTTGGGGTATCATTCTGAATTGCTGCGAACGAATGTCCTATTTTCAAATGACCTGGGTCAATCATTTGCCAACGAAATAACAACTCCGCGGATTGATATGGTTGATGGCGAAGCAACGGCTGATGGTTGGATTGGCATCGATCGCACTGGACAGTTGCAACGGGTTGGCATGAGTTCAAATCATCAGCCATTGACAACCGATGGCCGTACCGATCGATTGCGTACGGTTCGGATGCAAGACGCTTTGGTTGGCTGGGCGGTGGGGGATCGAGGGCGCATTTTGATGACGCAAGATGGCGGCAAAAGTTGGCAAGCGCCGGCTTGGTTATCGCGTTATCCGTCTCTATCGGCTTTTGATTTGGCTGCCATTTGTTTCAGCCAAGGCCGAGTTTGGTTAGTCGGCAATCCGGGGACAATTGCTTTTTGTTATGACCAGAATCGAAGTGAGCTTTTGACATTTGCGACGGGGTGCCGCGTCCCCTTGAATCGAATCTTTTTTGTTAATTCTTCGCTTGGAATTGCTGTAGGTGCGATGGGAACTATTTTGCGTACCGATAATGGGGGGCAAAATTGGGCAATTGTCCGCAGTGTTGGAACCGAAGTCTCTCAGTTGAATGTGGCCTTTCATTCGGCCGATGTCTGCTTTGAATCACTGGCGCGATGGAGTGATGAGGATGGGTATTTGTCTGCGGTTGCGGTTCTTGAACTATCCGACGTACCGCTGCCCAGTTTGCCCACCATGCAACAAGCGATTCAACGATTGGGCACGAGCACTTTTGTTACATTGCCTGTTCGTCCGAATCCATCAACCGGATCAACGGGGCAACAACCGCAGATCTTGGAGCGATTGGTGCGAACCATACGCCAGTTTCGACCTCGCGTCATTGTCTCGCCTATGGCCGCTGCGCCTGTACCAGGAATTGGGTATTTGGATTGCCAAGAAATCTTGGATCAAGCGATCCGAGCGGCCGCAAATCGAACTCAGTTTCCCGAACATTGGCAAACCATGGGACTCGACCCCTGGCAAGTAGATCGATTGGCGGTGGGCAGTCCGAGCGCCTCCGGGCAAGTTTGTGAATTGAATACGCGGCAGTTTTTACCGCGCACCGGAGAAATGCTTGACGATCGCGTTGCAATTAGTCGCGCATTAGTAGGACTTTCGCTCGCCGGTCTGCCGCTGCAAAACTTTCAGGTCACGCGTTATTCTGCGGCCAGTATCAACGCATCAAACTTGTATGCCGGCCTGAGTGAAATCGGTCGTCGCCTACCGCAACGACCGTTAACTGAAATTCGACGTGGCAACCTCAGCAATGTTCAGGATTTATTTTTCAAGCAAAAGCAAATTCAATCGTTGCTGCAGGCTTCGGCCGCCAACGACGCTGATTTGCGTCTCTGGCGGCAACAAGTCAATCACTGGACAATGGCTGCCAATCGCGATTCCGCTGGGCTCTGGCTCGCCCAATTAGCGGAAGCCTATTTGCAAGCCGGCCGGTTGTCACTGGCCGAGCATTCGCTGGATTATTTGTGCCAATACTTTCCTGACCATGCCTTGGCGCCAGCAGCGCAATGGTGGCTGGCAAACTATGCGATTAGTTCGGAAGTTGAGATTGCCAAGCACTCCAAACGCGACGCCCCTCTGGTTGCCAAATCAAATCTTCCCCTGCCAGCTAACGTCGCGAATTCTGGTAACGTACGCCCCGCCAGCCGCGAAGAAACTGACGACGACCTTGATCTTGAACTCAGCGCTGAAGAGCTAGCCAAGATAGATAAGTTGTTGGAAGAAGATCGACCCAAGTTAAAGACCGTGCAACAGGTCATTGAAAATAATGGGGTGAAATACACAGTTTGGATACCGGTAGAAGAATCTGCCGGCGGCACAAAGGTCGCCGGCGAGGTGGTGACTGCCGAACAATTGGAGGCGGAAGCAAATTCGGCTAATCTGTTCGACGAATCCCAACGTCATGAATTACCTCGACAGCGGCTATTGCAACTGCGCCAACGATTCCCCGACTTGGCAAACGCCGACGGTGTCCGATTGCTAGAGGCGCGTCTGTTGATGCGAACCGGCGAAGGTGAGAGCGCCTTAAAATTAATGAAACAAATCGCTCAAGATCGCGGCGTCGAACCGGCTTTCCAACAGGCGGCCCAACAAGAGATTAAGAATTTGCAAAACTCGCCGGATAAGCTAACTTGGCAAGTGCGCCGATTAGACTTTCGGCCTCGATTGGATGGCCAATTGGACGACTGGAACCAAGCGTCGTCCGATCCAGGTTTCTGGAACAACGTTTCGATTTCACCTGCCAGTTCGAATCGCCCAACAGTTTCTGGATCGCCCGGCGACAAGATCGCTATGTGTTATGACGATGAGTTTTTGTTCGTTGCCATTCAGTGTCAGAAAATTTCCAAACAACAATACAATCATCCAGTGTTGCCTCGAACGGCTGACGCCGACCTTTCGCCTTACGATCGCGTTGAGATCAGTTTTGACAGCGACCGGGACCACACTTGGCCATTTCGACTTGGAGTTGATTGCCGTGGTTGGACATTTGATTATTGCGGCGTCGCAGTTGACTGGAACCCTCAATGGTTTGTAGCGAAATCCGAAGATGAAACGTCGTGGACGGTTGAAGCCGCGATTCCTTGGCAGCATTTGGCGATTCTACCGCCAAGCTCTGGAGCATTATGGCACTGCGGCGCAGCTAGATTTCCCAGTTGGCAATCGGACAATCTGTGGTCGTTGCCTGCGCCCTCAGCGTGGGGGACATTACAAATCCCGTTGTTGTTGCCACCCCATCCCTCTGACAACTTTTTTATGTTGCGCTTTGAATAGTTCCAAAGTAACAGACAAAGCGGTCTTAGCGATTCCGCGCCCTGATTTCCGATGGATTTCTAGGCCGACCTCGTTTACGGTAAAGCGGCGTCAACGACATGGATGAACTATAATTAAGCACTGGTGCTTTAGAAGCGTTTTAAAGTTGTTAGATTCCCCGGTAATGGGTAACCACAAGCCTTGCGGTGATACATCGATTATGTCCGGGACCAATTCCAAATCGAACACCAATCATCGACTCGGGCCGGGAAACCTAGATGACTTAGCTAATTTGACTTCCAAGAACCCATTGGATTCATTTTCCAAAATTAAAGTAGCGGGAACTTCTCCCCAAGTTATCGCGGCACCATCGACTGCCTCTATTGAAGAATCATCTCAAGAAACTTCGCCTGACTCGCGCTCAGTCCTACAACAATTGCAGCGTCATCGCCAACCAATATCAAGCTCACTGATTAGTTTTTTGTTTCACGTTTTGATCTTGATCGCCTTTGCGATTTGGTGGATTCGCACTCCCGGTGAAAATGGATTTGAAAGTGAGTTTGAGTTTGTTGCCAATGAATCCGCAATTGATGCTGGACCGGCCAATCAACCGCAAGTGCAAATCGACCTGCCCGATCAAAGTCGCACGCCGCTTGAGAATCAGGCCACAGCGATTGATCACACGGCCTCCGAACTAATGGGGCCCACGACATTGACGGTTCCTAATACGGTCACAAGTCCGACCGAAGCGATTCAACCTACACCGGCGGTCAATAGCACGCCACGGGGCAGCCTGCATCCGGCAGGCGGCAGTGTCAAAGGCCGCGAAGGTGAAATGCGCGCGCAACTTGCCGCCAATCGTGGCGGTTCACAGGCCAGCGAGAACGCCGTGGAAAAAGGACTGAAATGGCTGGCCAAACATCAACAACCCGATGGTGGATGGAGTTTGCAATTTGATCATCCACAATGTCAAGGCAAATGTGCTAACGGGGGTTCGATCGAATCTCGCGTCGCGGCAACAGGACTGGCACTGATGGCTTTTTTAGGCGCCGGCTACACGCACGAGGAGGGCCGATATCAAACGGAGGTTGACCGTGGCCTTGTGTTCTTGATCAAGACCATTCGCTACAACACTCATGGCGGCAATTTAACTGCCGGCGTGCCCACAGAAACTCGAATGTATTCACAAGCGATCGGTACAATTGCGCTGTGTGAAGCCTTGGCCATGACTGGCGACGATGATCTCCATTTTCCCGCCAGTGAATGCAAACGATATATCGAAAATGCGCAGCACAAGGCGGGCGGATGGCGTTACACTCCCGGCGAGCCTGGAGATATGACGGTGACCGGCTGGCAATTGATGGCACTCAAAAGTGCTGAGATGGCTGGACTGGATGTTTCCAAACCAGTCCTTCAAAAAGCTGATAACTTTCTGACTACCTTGGAAACATCCGGTGGGAGCCAGTACGGGTATTTAACTTCAGGCAGAGATCCTGCGCCAAGTGCGGTTGGATTGTTAGCTCGAATGTACCGCGGTTGGAACCGATTCCACGGTGCCCTGGAACAGGGTGCCGCTTTGTTGGCCAAAGACGGCCCATCATCGACCGATATTTATTTCAACTATTACGCGACTTTAGTACTGCACCACGTCCGCGGCGAAGAGTGGGAGAATTGGAACTCGCAAATGCGAGATTATCTGGTTCAAACCCAAGAAATCAACGGACATCAAGCGGGCAGTTGGTTCTGCCCCGACAAACACAGCAATGTCGGTGGTCGCTTGTACGTCACATGCATGGCGATTATGACGCTAGAGGTCTACTATCGATACTTGCCTCTATACGGCTGGCCCGAAGATTGGGCAGAGTAAACTCAAGCCGGGAGGCAAATTGCCTGGTAACGCACTTCCTGAAAGGTGAGTTTTTGCAAAAACCCACCCATTTTTCCAAATATTTAGAAACTTGAACTGGCCGACCCCTAAGGTGTCCAATCACTGACGAATCATAAACTAGAGTCGGACGTCGACCCACTGCGGCAACGCGGTCGCTAATTTCAATTTGCAATTTTCTTTGCAATTTTCACAGTGGCTAGGCAAGCGTCGACGTACAGCCGATTCCAAGTTTTCGAACTCGTAACATTGCAGGACGCAAAATGGCTAAGTATTACGTGAGTAGTGGTTGTCAATCGTTGGTGGTACAAGCGTAAGCGTCCCTCCGCACCATTAACAATCAGCAATGCTTTTTGGGGTGGCTACGGGGTCGCGGGCAAGCAGCGTCTAGCGACCTTTGTGTTTTGCCAGGCGTTCCTGACGTTCACGGCGGCGGGCGCGGCGCTCGCGTTT
>JBGSMY010000089.1:0-6569 GCA_041739975.1 Pirellulaceae bacterium | reverse complement strand
TGCAGCGTCGTTTGTTTATACGTGTCGCCGAAGATTTGGCCTACCGTATCCCTCGCCTGGAACAACACCGGACAGATGGCGAATACGTCCCGGAATTACTCAATCGATTTTTCGATATCGCAACGGTTCAAAAATCGGTTTCCAAACTTCTGCTCGACGGATTGGCGGTCGTTTTGCAAACAATTATCGGCATGGCAGTGCTCGCCTTTTATCATCCCTTCCTGCTCGGATTTGACGTCGTCCTGCTCCTGCTCATTGCAATCGCTCTTTTTGGGCTGGGGCGCGGTGCGGTTCGGACCGCAATTGGCGAATCAATCGCCAAATACGATATGGCAGCTTGGTTACAAGAATTGGGTCGTCATCCACATGCGTTCAAATTACACCAAGGAACCGCTTTGGCAATCGATCGCGCGGATCAATTGGCAATCTCCTGGCTCGAAGCTCGCAAACGCCATTTCCGAATCGTGATGCGACAAGTGATTTTTGCGTTTTTAATTTACTGCTTGGCAACTACCGTGTTGTTGGGTCTAGGAGGCTGGTTGGTTATCGTCGGCCAATTGAGCTTAGGGCAATTGGTCGCGGCCGAGTTAATTGTCATTTTGATTGTTCGTTCATTCACCAAACTCGGCAAGCACATGGAAAGTATCTATGACCTGTTGGCCGCGGTCGATAAACTCGGGGTAATCCTCGACCTGGAGATAGAGCCACACGATCGATTTACCAATGTCTCGCGAGAACAGCCCGTGGATCTGCAATTAGAAAAAGTCAGTCTCTCGCTCGATCATCAAACAATATTTGATCGACTCAGCCTTTCCATCCCCGCCGGTCGAATTACCGGAATTCAAGGTGCAACAGGTTCCGGCAAAAGTAATCTGATGGAACTCTGCTGCGGGTTGCGACAACCCGACCAGGGACGAATCCTCTGGAATGGCGTCGACCTGCGAGAAATCCGAGTCGACTCGATTCGCTCGGCAATCGGTGTGGCGGGAGAACCTCAAATCTTTCAGGGCACGGTTGACGAAAATATTCGGCTCAATCGAAACAATTTAGATTCGACTTGGGTGCGTGAATTAATTCAAGCAATCGGCCTTAACGACATAATCGCCCGACTCCCGGCAGGCATCAATACGAATCTACAAACCAACGGTTTCCCATTAACTCGAAGTCAAGGTCGGTTGTTGATGCTCGCAAGGGCGTTGGCTAATCGACCGGCCCTCCTTATTATCGATGGGCTGCTCGATCACCTCGGTTCAAATCAAGCTCGCGCTATTCTGGAATTTCTTGCACAACGAACAAACGCCTCAACGGTCGTCTTAACGGCGCGAGATGATATTGCTCAACTATGCCAGCACTGTCAGAAAATAGAAAAGACAGGGGACTTACGCGACCTAGGTCAACATGGTTAGAGCGGCAAGAAACAAGGCATAAACGGAGTCGATTATGACGACTAAATCAGAGAATACAGTACTAGAATTGCTGGGTGAACGAACGGGCAGTCCCCGATTTTCGAGCTTGCCGGAGCTAAAACTAATGCAGTCTTCGCGGAAAATCCGTTGGTTGGCGAATTTAGTTTTTGCCGGGCTCATTCTGGCGACCATTTCCGTAATGTTTCTACCTTGGCAGCAAACAGCCAAAGGCGCTGGGCGAGTAATCGCCTTTGTCCCTCAGGAACGTCAACAAACCGTAATGTCACCAATCAAAGGTATCGTTGCGATGGTAGCACCTGGGCTTCGCGAGGGTGATGCGGTCAAAAAGGATCAAGTCATATTGGAATTACAGCCGGCCGCGGCAAATTTGGAGGATCAACTCAGAAATCAAATTCGCGACTTGGAATCAAAGTTGACCGCCATCAAAATTAAAGTGGAGGTGTACGCTCAAAACGTGATTGACTTTGGCGAAGCCCGGGACTTTGCCGTCCGGGCGGCGGCGGAGATGGTCGATTCGGCCATTGCCAAACGCGATGCTAAACAACGTTTGGTACCTGCCTACCAAGCCAAGGAGTTGCAAACACGGCTCAATTTGGAGCGGCAAGTGCAACTGGCCCAACAAGGGGCAACTTCAGAAAAAGAAGTTGAAATGTTGCGTCGCGATTGGGAAGTGGCCAAGTCGGAATTGGAGTCGGCTCAATTGGATGTGCAAGCCGCCGAGTTCGAAATGGCCGCGAAAAAACACGAATTGGAACAAAAACGAAACGAAGCACAAACCAAGGTTGATAACGCCAGAGCTTATGAACAAAGTGCGGTAAGTGAAATGGCCTCGGTTCAAAAGGACATCCGTGATTTGAACATAAAGCAAAGCGAATTGGAGCAATTGGTAATTCGAGCTCCGCGGGATGGAACGATTTTTCGATTGCCGGTTTATGAACGAGGTCAGTCAGTCAAAGAAGGCGAAGCACTTTTTACCATCGTACCGGACACTCAACAACTTGCCGTCGAAATTTGGGTCGACGGTAACGATGTTTCATTGATTTTAATTGGCGATCATGTGCGTCTACAATTTGAAGGTTGGCCGGCGATTCAATTTGCGGGCTGGCCGTCGGTGGCTGTGGGGACCTTTGGTGGCGAAGTTGTCGCCATTGACGGATCTGATGACGGAACAGGTAAATTCAGAGTCCAAGTGCGGCCATTGCCTGACGCTCCGTGGCCCGAATCGGAGTTTTTACGCCAAGGTGTTCGAACTAATGGATGGGTGATGCTGCGGCGTGTGGTTTTGGGTTATGAAATCTGGCGTCAACTGAATGGATTTCCACCAACTCGTTCCGACAATTCTCCGGCCATGGAGAAAAGTTCGGCGCCGAAAATTAAGGTTGGCTGACAAGAGGATTGCCACGGATGGCACAACAGTTTTTAAAATTAATGCTCGCGGGTGTTTTGGCCTGCCCGCTGATCGGCTGTAAATCCTCAGCTCGAATGCAAGTTTCATCGCGTCAGCAACCTAATCTAGAGTCACGTCCACATTCTTTGGTCGAAGCGTCAAAAAAATTACCGCCGACCAGCGATTCAGGTAGCGAACTCGTTTGGGATAGTTCCGCGCCTTTGTCCGAACGGGAAATGGCCGCCCCGCCAACATCTACAGCGACTGTTCAAAAGCGAACTGACATTTCGGTCTCAACGCAGCAACCCGCCCCAGCCGCCGGATTGTTGAACACTGACGACAAAAATCTGCCATTTCGCGCCATTCAAAATTCCGGCGACGCGACTTCGAACATCTCGAAACTCCAGTTATCCGAAGTAATTACGGCCGTCGACTTGGCTTTCCCCATGTTGTACTCAGCCTATTTACAGCAACAAGTTGCCGCTGGAAACCAAGTTGCCGCTCAAGGCGCATTTGATTTGAATTTGAAAGGATCCACCATTTCACAACCGGGGGGCTTTTACGAAAATTATCGACCGTCTCTGGGTGTCCAACAACAACTCTGGAACTCTGGCAACACCCTTTACGGCGGATATAAATTAGGGGATGGCCAGTTCGAACCTTGGTACAAGGAACGCGAAACGAATGAAGGTGGAGAGTTGGCATTGGGCACAATTATCCCTTTACGGAAAAATCGCTTGATTGATCAACAGCGATCCGAGTTGTTGAAAGCCAATCAAGATATACAAGCCTTTGACCCATTCATTCAAACACAACGAAATTTGTTTTTGCGAGATGCCGCAATTGCCTATTGGGTGTGGGTAGATTCCGGAAATCTGTTGCAAATTCAGCGGCGTTTGCTGCAATTGGCCCAGGATCGTGCGAGACAAATCGAATTGCGAGTATCCAAAGGTGATTTGTCCGAATTGGCCGGGATCGATAACCAACGATTGATCGCACAACGGGAAACCAAACTCATCGAGTCGACACGTAAATTTCAGGCCGCGGCCATCAAACTCTCGCTATACCTCCGCGATGTCGAAGGACAACCGCTGTTTGCGGACGAGTCATTTGTTCCTACGAATTTCCCATCGGCAACCAATCGATATTTCCAATCGCTGGATCGAGACTTGCAATTGGCAATTACCCAACACCCGGAAATTCGCGAATTGGACTTTGAAATTAATAAAGCGAAAATCGATGTCCAATTGGCGCAAAACTCCGTGTTAGGAAAAGTTGATTTGTTCCTAGAGACTTCGCAGGACTTGGGTCACCGAGCTAGTTCCTTGGGCGACAAATCGCCCTTGGAGCTTGAGGCAGGACTGATGGGCGAGTTACCTTTACAAAGGCGAGCTGGGTTGGGAAAAGTCACTGCGACGCAAGGCAAGCTGCAGCAATGGGAATTTAAGCGACAGTTCTTAGTTGATAAAATTGGCATCGGCGTCCGCGATAGCTACTCGGCCTATTTGACCGCGAACGAACGACTCGCTCGCGCTACCGACAATTTAACTTTGGCTCAACGGGCATTGTCGATCGGGCGACAACAGTTTGCCGCAGGCAATATCGATCTAATCATCTTGAACATCTATGAACAATCGGTCACCGACGCTGAAATTTTGGTAGTCGACGCTAACATCGGTATCCAACAAGCGATCATTGACTATCAATTTGCCCTCGGCAACTTTTCCATCCCAGAATCTTCCCAATAACATTGTGAAATCAATTTCGTTGTCGTTTTATTCAACGATAAACCGGCAAGATCGAGATTTTCCACAAGGACGTCGATCAAGAAAGTGGGGAAATTCTCTGATATGCGAACTAATTTTGGACGCTTACTTATTTTACATCGCGTCACTGTTTCGTTACAGGCAACACGATCGTCGAAATTTGCTGTCCACAATGATGAATGCTGGTTTTCAGAGATGATTGCTGGCTTTCAGAAATACAAAGTTGACAATTAAGCGGACAGTTTTATTTCGATTTGAATTCAACTCGACCTAAATTCAACTCGGCCTAAATTCAGCTATTGGAACGATTTCTGTGGTCTAAAGCGCAAATCGGCGGCAAGATCCACATAAAAAAAGCGGCGCGAAATCGCGGCCGCTTTTTGGATATCGAGAATTTGGTGCGACCGAAGTCAATCACCGATTTGAACAACACGCCTCCATCGCAGAGGCCTCAACTCTTCGCTTACTCGCGTGGGCGAACTGCACCAGTGAGACCAGTGTAATCGGCGCGATCGCTCGAATGCCACAATGGCTGGCCCAGTTCAATACGTTGACGCAACACTTCGATCTTCGCTTCTGATCCAGCGGGCGCGTCGGTTGGCATAAAATCTTCTCCACCTTCTGGGAAAAAATCTTCGTCGTGGCCATAGCGCAAAATGGCCTCAAAAACATTCCCAACCTTCTTCTTATTTGACATGTTCTGATACCTCAAACCCAAAAAATGCAATGACTAATTAAACGAGTTACAAACTTGAGAAAAGCTCACTTGGCAGATCGGGGACGTCCTTGTCTCGTTTTCTATCATGCTTCGACCGCAGTAGTTACTATTATTCCTTTTCTGTAGTACCTTCTAAAAGCAGTCGCTATGCTCCAGCAGTCGCTATGTTTCAGCAGTCGCTTTGATCCAGCAGTCGCTTTGATCCAGCGGCACTTAATACTGGCTAAGCTCCAGGTCCTTCGCGAGCTCGCTGGTTTGCATTCCGGCTGGATCGCGAAATGTTCTAACATCGTCTGCCACTACTGATCCAGTCAACGACTCGCCCAGCCGATCCGAAGTTGTCAACTTTAAACGCTGAAACAACTTAAAAATCAAGCTGGATTCCGTTTCCGGACAGCCCATTATTAATGAGCCGTTAACAATGTCAACAAAATTTTGCCCAATTCCCAGCACTTTTTCAGCACATTCCGGGATGCAACGCCAGCGATGATCGTCAGGTAATCTTGGCAAAATTTTACGCGCTGTTAACCGTTGATACGCTTTTACATTAACGTTTGTTTCAATTTTCCCTAAAGATTCTATTTGCAACGGTTCGACCTTCGCTGGCTCTTACATACCGGCGTCTACTTTTCCCTAAGTAATCCATCGTCCCCCAGCAGAAAAAATACTGATATTACCCACTTACCCAAGCGAATTACTGACAGATGCTAGCTCGAACCTCGCGTTAATCGGGCGAGTTGCGACAAACCGCCGCATTTGAATTAATACACTTATCAAAGTCAGTGGACAGTTTATCGATTTGGTTTTTGAGCGAACAGCCTAGAATTTTGCTTAGGTCGCGTGTGCTTGTAATTGTTCCAGGTCAACGTATTCCAAGGCTGAGACATGGGTCGCTTCTAATACCACCGGCGGCGCTACTCCGGCTTGCCATGCCTCGCGCCAACGCGAAACACAAAGGCACCATCGATCGCCCGCTTTCAGTCCGGGAAACTGAAATTCTGGAACGGGTGTAACGAGATCGTTGCCTTGACGCACCGAGAAAGCCAAAAACTCTTCGGTCATTTCTGCACAGACGACATGCACCCCTTCGTCGCCCATACCCGTCCGACACAATCCATCGCGGTAAAATCCTGTGAGCGGTTGATAACAGCAGGGCAACAAATCTGTTCCCAGTACATTTTTTGGCATATCCGTCGTCATTTTTTCATTGCAATTGCAAGCTAATGGGTTGGCCAACTCGTTGACGGATCCGCAAACCAGGTGGCGCGTTA
>JBGSMY010000084.1:0-2812 GCA_041739975.1 Pirellulaceae bacterium | reverse complement strand
GCCACTCTTCGAAACGCAGGTCTCACCGCCATGCGACTGGAAGGGCACAAGGGCATCGCATCCACCATTAGAGACTTCTCAGCCAAGCCCTTGCTCTTATTTCAAATGTTACGCAAACTATAAAACTGATTTGCCCTGGATTCTGGCTGACGAACCTTGGAAGCAACAAGCCATTTAAATCGACAATCAGAAAAATGTTAGCGCAACCATTTGTGGACTATTATGAGCTAATCGAATGTTCGCCCAATGCCAGCATGGCAACGATCGAACGATTGTTTCGCCATTTAGCCAAAGCCTACCATCCCGACGTCGCCGAACAAGGTGATGCAAAGAAGTTCGCGACTTTTGTCGAAGTCTTTCACGTTCTTAAAGATCCCACGCGCCGGGCTGAATACGATAAATTATATCAAATTCAAAAAGAGAAATCGCAAGCCGTTCAAAAATCAGAATCGGCGACGATGAGCGACACCGATGAACGAACCAAGATACTTTCCTGCCTCTACACTCATCGTCGAAACAATATGAAGCTTCCCGGGTTGTCCCAATTTAAAATTGCTGAGAAAACGGATTGCCCTGAGTCGGCCGTTGAATTCCACATGTGGTACTTCATGCAAAAAGGTTGGGTTCAACGCGAGGAAAGCGGCGTGTTGTCGATCACGGCTCTGGGGATCGATCGCATCGATGAAGTTAATATGATGCTCAGTCAAGACGGCCGACGAAGAATCGAAGCTTAGCCTTTTCGGTCGAGATATATTGGCGGGGATTTAAGTAAATTTGGCGAGAGTCAGTTTGAGAGCGAATATATGAAAAAGTTCCCGAAACACGAGTGGGAACAAGAACCAAGCATACGACCATCTAGATAAAACGCGTGCTGGATTCTTTTCTCTACTGTTTTTCGTAGGCCAAGTAATATTCCGCCCATTCTTCCGCAATCAATCGTTGTATAACGCTGTTGAAGATATTGTCAGCTAACGATTTGAAGTATCGTCAGGCAAAACCCCACCTTGGTGCTATGGCTACGCCATTCTAAAATCGGTCAAATTGCTGTGAATTCCCGCTTAACGGCAATCGCCCGCGTTCCAATCAAGGAATCTTAGTATGAAGTTTTTCAAAACGTATTTGTTGGTCTGGCAAATCGGGTTGGCGTTGATGGTAGCCGATGTGTCCTGGGCCCAAGACTCTTTACCAAAACCCGCGGCCAGTCAAGTGCGGGTCATGTCATGGAATATTTGGCGCGGCGGGCGAGAAGATGATCAAACTGTAGGGCCCCAACGTGTTGTCGAAGTAATTCGTCAGTCCCAAGCCGACGTTGTCGCCATGCAAGAAACGTATGGTTCGGGCGAAACAATCTCTCAAGCCCTCGGTTTTCATTATCAAACCCGCGGCACAAACCTTTCAATTCATAGTCGGTTTCCGATCGTCGAAGATATTTCAGTATTTGAAGAATTTAAGTGTGTGGGTTCACTAATTGAACTTCCGAACAATCAACGGATCGCATTCTATTGTTTGTGGTTGCCCTACGCCGAAGATATTTGGATCCCGGAAACTCGGCGAAAAGCGACAGACGCTGAAATGCAAGCCGCATGTCAACCATCGGCCGATGATTTAAAAAAAATTCTTGCAGCAATTGAACATCGGTTGGCCGACGAGAAATACGGCGACGTCAGTATTGTCATCGCCGGTGATTTCAATTCGATGTCGCACCTCGATTGGACGACGACGGCGTCGGATCAGTTTGACCGAGTCATCGCCTGGCCAACAAGCCGATTGATGACCAGCGCTGGCTTTCGGGATTCATATCGCGAGGCAAACCCTAAAATTGACCGAATGCGCGATTCTACTTGGAGCCCGCGTTTCCCAGAACAGGAACAAGATCGAATCGACTACATCTATTACCGATCAGATACTTTGCGGACCAAAGATTCTCGTGTCATTCGCGAACATACGGAAAGATTTCCCTCCGACCATGGCGCTCTGATAACAACTTTGGAACATGTGAAGCCACAAGTCGCTGAAATTCAACAATCGCTATCGACCGTTTCCTACAACATCCGACGAGGCTTGGGCATTGATAACAAAACCGACCTCAATCGTACGGCCGCGACGCTTGCAAAATTAAACGCCGACATAATCGGTTTGCAGGAAGTTGATATGCTCGTGGCGCGAAGTGGCCGCGTCAATCAAGCAGCTGAGTTGGGTGATAAACTTGAGATGCACGCGGCGTTCGGCCCGTTCATGAATCATGACGGCGGACGGTACGGCATGGCCGTCTTGTCGCGATACCCCATTCAAGACATTCAAGAAATTGCATTGCCTTTGGGCAATGAGCCGCGAATTGCTTTGGCAGTGGAAGTCTTATTACCCGACAATAATCGAGTCTTGGTTGTCAATGTTCACTTTGATTGGGTGGATGACGATACGTTTCGGTTTGCTCAGGCCCAACACTTGGCAAATTTTCTGCAACAGCAGGAGATACCGTACGTTCTGTTGGGAGATTTTAATGACCAACCCGATTCGCGAACGTTGCAGTTATTTCGCAAAATCGCCATTGAAGCAACCAAGCCCACGGGACAATCGAACACCTGGCCCGCCGATCATCCGAAGAAAGAGATTGATTTTATTTTTGCCGCACCGGCCCATCTTTGGCAGGTCCCAACAGCAAGCGTAATATCGGAGGCTTTAGCGTCCGACCATCGCCCGGTCCAAGCGATGCTGGAACTTAAGCCGAGTGCTACTTCTGATACCGAATAAACGGATATGTTAACTTTGAACATTTGACGAGAATCCGGTCAATTTCAGTGATTGCGACTGT
>JBGSMY010000072.1:0-3183 GCA_041739975.1 Pirellulaceae bacterium | reverse complement strand
GTCGGCGATCTCGGCGAAATTGTCACGCCGCATTTGGAAAAGCGGCTTAAGTCTACGACTGAACGCGAATACCTGATGGGAGCAGCTGGAGTAATCGCATTAGGTCCCAAAGCAACTCAATGGACAGATTTGTTGTTGGCAAATATCAATTCACCCAGTTATCGAATTAAATTGCAAAGCCTGTTCGCACTGGAGAAAGTGGGCCCCGACGCAATTCGCGGTTTAGATCAATACATAACGTTGTTAGATGATGAGCAATTTAATGTCCATCTTGCCGTTTGCCGAGTCCTAACCATGTTGGGGCCCACTGCAAACAAGGCGACGCCCCGATTGATGGAAATGGCACAAAATGGTCAGTTTAGCTCGTCGCGATCTATGGCCTGTGTTGCCCTTGGCGCTTTGGGCCCCGTTGAAGGCCATGATGTTGTTGGAGTCCTGACAGCGAAACTCGATTCGTTTACGCTACCCGAAAAAGAACGTGCGCTTTTGGGGCTGGGACAACTTGGGCCACTTGCCAAAGACGCTTTGCCTAAAATCTTGGATCTGATGGGCGATTCAACGTTGTCCGAAAACCGAGAGACACGCAGTTGTATGCCTCAAGCGGCCTTGGCATATTTCCTAATTTCTGGAGACATGGAAACGACTCTGAAGACATTACGGCGAACCGCTCGTTCGATTAACTTCGAGGCCCAGACCATCGACGCCATTGCCGGAATGGGAGACAAAGGAGGCCCAGCAGTTCCAATTTTAATCGGCAAATTAGCATCACCCGAGCCCAGCATTCGTGAATCGGCACTGTGGGCGTTACCGCGTATGGGCAAAGCTGGGTTATCGGCACGCGATACCGTGCAAGCCTTAATTACCTCCGATGACGATTTGATTATTCGCAGGTCGGCAAAAATCGTTTTGGAAGAGATCGATAAGTTCGCCAAATGATATATTTCATGCCCAGTCAACGAACCTAGGAAGAACCTATTGTGATGGAAACGGGTATGGACGACCCTGAGGACGAATTGTCGAGCCCACCGAACGACCACCATGGGACGGTGAATGCCGATGATAATTTAGAATTAGGCGAATTTGAGTTTACTCTCGATAAATTGACTTCCGCCTACGCTCAGGTCTTGGAGCAACATGGCGAATCAAATGTCCTACCGATATCCGAACGAATTGCCATCGAACAGGATCAGCGAGCGGCCGACGTCAATAGCGACGAACGCGACAACGCCCCGTGCCCATTAAATGAAACTACGGTTTTGGAGTCGATACTGTTTGTGGGAACACCCGCCGATCAACGTTTTACGAGTAAAAAACTCGCTTCACTTTTGCGAGATGTCAGTCCCAAGGAAGTCAAACAAATTGTCGAGCAGCTGAATCGCGAATATGAACAACAAGGCTCGGCAATTCGAATCTTTATCGACGCAGGGGCAATTCGAATGGACTTAGCCCCCGAAATGCAAGTTTGGAAGAATAAGTTTTTAGGTGAAGTGCGGGAAACGGAGTTAACCCAGCACGCAATCGACGTTTTGGCAATTGTGGCTTACAACCAGCCGGTTACTAAAAAAGAGATCGACGCAATTCGTCAACGACCCAGTGGCGCAATTTTATCACAATTGGTCCAAAGGCAACTTTTGGAAGTATTCCATGAATCCGAAGGTGGCAAGCAACCGGCCTATCGAACCACCGGGCGATTTTTGCAATTGTTTGGATTGGAACAACTGGGTGATTTACCCCATGTGCAAGAAGTTGATAACATCGATGATTTTTTTGACTAGGACTGAATGGGGCTTGTCACACCAATCGGGCATACTACCCTTGCCGAAAAGGCTCCCAAGCGATACGGTTTTATGTGGTGATTGGTGCTGATCCAGGCGGTGAAAAACCAGCCATTCTGAGAAAATCGTCGATCTCCAGAAATAGTCAGGTTCCATCGAATCATTCAGGAGGGAATTCATTTGAACGCGCAATCGATTTCGCGAGGTTCGGCATCTGCGGTTAACGAAGCTGTCGAAAAACAGGCCTCGGAAGCGCTGGTTTCCATGTCAGGGGCAATGTCCCAGAGACTGGACCAAGCGGGTGTCGCAGCAGGGGCTTCGCCAACAACAGATGTTCGTGTACAAGGTGGCAAAATGGGAAATGAATCGTCCAGTATTTCAGATCATGGTTGGAATTCGATTACCAATTCATACGCTTATCAGCAATACCAACGTCAACGCCAAATGACTTTGGGGGATTTGTTGCTCGAAAATCGAATCGTCTTTTTGCAAGGTGAAATTCATACCGGTAATGCAAACGACGTCGTCATGAAATTGCTCTATTTGCAAAGCGAAAACAAACGTAAAGATATTCATTTCTATATCAATTCGCCCGGTGGTGACGTGATCGCCACCTTGGCTATTTACGATACCATGCAAATTTTGACTTGCCCTATTGCTACCTATTGCGTGGGCCAAGCGGCCAGCGGGGCGGCCGTTTTATTGGCCGGTGGAACAAAAGGTAAACGTTTTTGTTTACCACATTCACGCGTCATGATTCATCAACCCTACGGCGGGGTCGGTGGACAGGTAAGTGATATCGAAATCCAAGCCAATGAAATTCTCCGCAATCGGCAAGTACTCAATGAAATCGTTGCTAAGCACACTGGCAAACCGATTGAGACGATTGCCAAAGACATCAATCGAGACTTTTTTATGACGGCAGAACTTGCCAAACAATATGGTGTCGTCGATGAAATTACGGTACGTCCTGAACTTGCCAATGACCAGGATCTGGCAGACGACAAATAGTGTGGAAAATTAAGTCCTGGCATTTTTCAAAATTAGAGAATCTATCATCGGAGAATTCAGTAATGGCCTATGTCCCATATGTCGTTGACAATACAGGTCGAGACGAACGGGTGTACGATATCTACAGCCGGTTGCTAAAAGATCGCATCATCTTCTTGGGCACCCAAGTCACCAGCGATCTGGCGAACTCTTTGGTTGCGCAAATGTTGTTCCTGCAATCCGAAGATCCCAAGAAAGACATTCATATGTATATCAATTCGCCGGGTGGAAGCGTCACGGCCGGATTGGCAATCTACGACACCATGCAATACTTGACCTGCGATGTTTGTACGTATTGCATGGGGCAAGCCGCCTCCATGGGGGCGCTGTTGTTAACTGCCGGTGCTCCCGGCAAACG
>JBGSMY010000377.1:0-11420 GCA_041739975.1 Pirellulaceae bacterium | reverse complement strand
CTCATTCGCAAAGAAGTCGATCGCAACACCAAGTTGACCAATGTTGTGTCGCGGACAGAAACAGATCAGGCCGAGCGCAATTTATTGACCGCACAATCCCAATTGTCGACACGGGAGAATAACCTGAACACTGCGATTGCTCGCTTGGAGCGGATGAAAGCCGCTTCGGAACTCGTGGAGCGTCGTTTAGAACGGGCGAAGCTCAATTTGACGCGAACCGAAATTTTTGCGCCCAGTGATGGAGTGGTGGTTACCGAAAATGTTCAGCAAGGCGACTTGGTAGCCGTTGGCTCACCGCTTATCGTGTTTGAAGACACCCAACGGGCCGAAGTGGCCGCTAACTTGACCTCAACCGATCTTGCTTGGATTCGCCAGAACCTGACGGCAGGAGTCCCCGGCAAAACAACGGACGAAGCGAATCTAGAGATCGCTTACCAATTGCCAAAAACGGATGTCAAAGTTTTTGATCCTTCCGAACCTGATGTGGTATGGACTGGGTTCTTATCCCGATTCGACGGGATCGGCCGCAATGAGTTAACCAAAACCATTCCAATCCGGATTACGATTGACAATCCTGTGATCGAATCGCCGACGGGCCCACGTCCTGTCGTTCGCGGAATGTACGTCAAATGTCGACTGGAAGTTTCGGCTGAAGAGCGAACAAATCAGGGCAGATTACTATCTCTTCCCAAACGAGCGATCAAACCAGGTGGGACGGTTTGGGGCGTTCATGATCTGAAGCTGTTCAAGCGAAAAGTACAAATCATCCATGAGTATGAACGCGTCGGAGCCGATGGCGAACCAGAAAATATGGCGATCGTCCGCTTGTTCGACGATGGATTAAAACCTGGCGACCAAGTCGTTATTTCGCCGTTGTCACAACCGGCGGAAGGAACTGTTGTGGAGTTGTTGACTACCAGCCCGGAACAAGTCGTTAAAGACGATGGTGCCCAGACTTCAAATTCCGAGTCCACGCCACCGGCAACCATAGCCTCTCCAGCAGCGCGGACGACACCCAAAGGTTCACCGGCATCGAGTTCGGAAATCGAGCGAATCGATTCCTCCTCGGGTCGGCCCACCCAGCCAACGTCCGATAAAAAGGATTCGTAACCAACGATTGTGGCACGATTGTCCGCAATCGAATCGTTCCCAAAAAAATCATCCAAATTCGAACGCAACGATTTTAAAACTAGTTTTGCAACACCTATCAACGGTTGCCCGACGACAGAAACAAACTTGGAAAGATCCGAAATATGAAGTCCATCGTTCAATGGGCAATACGAAATTCGCCGGCCATGAATACATTTGTCATTGCTGGCCTGATTGTCGGTGCGATTAGTTTGATCATCATGCAACGGGAAGTCTTCCCGTCCTTTGAACTTGAGATCGTGGTCGTCCAAGTTCCTTTTCCCGGTGCTACTCCGGAAGAGGTGGAAGAAGGTATCTGTCAAAAGGTCGAAGCGGCCGTAACCAACATTGATGGTGTCAAAAAGGTTTCCTCGCAAGCTTCCGAAAACTTTGGTTTTGTCATCATTGAATTGCAAGGCTATGTCAAAGATGTGCAAAAAGTCTTGAACGATATTCGTTCGCAAATCGACCAAATATCAACATTTCCGCCGCGAGCCGAAGATCCCAAGGTTCAACAAATCATATTCCGAGCGCCGGCGATCACGCTGGGCTTACTAGGTCCCGAGCGTTCTGACGATCCCGACGAACGATTGGAACAAGAACGCCAAATGCGACAGTTGGCCGAGACGATTCGCGACGATTTGTTGGATTTGCGGGCTGTCCCGCCAACCGATCCAACGCGACGGATGTTAGCCTCCTTGTTTCAACCAACCGGTCCAGCCGTTACGGCTGCCGAACTCGTAGCCGCCAAGCCATATGAAATTGCCATCGAGGTTCCAGAAGATGTTCTGCGAGAACATGGGATCAGTCTGACTCAATTGGCCAACATTATCCGTTTCCAGAATATCGAAGTTCCTGGCGGAAAAATGGAAACCGAGGGCGAAGAGGTCCTTTTGCGTGGTCAAAACAAACGGCGTGATGGCGAATCCATTGCCGCGATTCCTGTATTGACCCGGCCAAACGGAGATGTGGTCACGGTCGGCGACCTGGGCGCTGTCATCGATGGATTCGAGGAATCCGTTTCCGAACACACGATTAATAACCGGTCCGGACTGGCGATTCGAGTTTCCAAAACGAATCAGGAAGATTTGTTTACGATTGTCGACACCGTAAAGAACTACGTCGCCAATAAACAATTGCCAACTGGATATGAGCTGAAAACTTGGGGCGATGTTTCCGTCGACGTCAAAGATCGACTGAGGCTACTCACCACCAACGGTCTTCAAGGACTGATTTTAGTATTTTTGGTATTGGCCGTTTTTCTAGAGATGCGGCTGGCGTTTTGGGTAGCTTTTGGAATTCCGGTCGCCATGCTGGGTGCAGGCTTTGTGCTGTTGGCATTCGGTCAATCACTCAATATGTTGACCATGTTCGCTTTTTTGATGGCTTTGGGAATTGTTGTCGATGACGCGATCGTTATCGGCGAAAACATTTTCGAGAAACGACAATCGGGATTGAGCTTTGTTCGCGCGGCCGTCGAAGGCACGATCGAAGTTGTACCCAGCGTGGCGGCCTCAGTCGCGACGACCGTCATCGCTTTTATTCCGCTGATGTTTGTAACGGGCGTTATGGGCAAATTCATCGCGGTTATGCCGCTAGCTATTATTGCCATGCTTTTGATTTCTTTGGTTGAAAGCATCTTTGTGCTCCCAGCCCACTTGGCCCACGACAACAATTTGTTTTACCGTTTGATCTCCTCCGCGTTGTACATTCTTCGTCCATTGCTAATTCTGTTTCGTTGGGCGAATCAATTTGCCACCTACGTACTGAGCGGTTTTATTGAGCGCGTCTATCAACCGGTGTTGTACTGGTCGCTTTGTCACAAACGAATCGTACTGGGGATCGTGTTTGGGCTATTTATTGGCGCACTCGGATTGATCGTGGCCGGCGTTGCTCCCTTGGCGTTTTTTCCAAAAATTGACGGCCGAGAAATTAGCGCCACCATCGCCTTTCCTAACGGCACCTCGTCCGAATCTTCCGAAGAAGCGACAAAAATTTTGGAAAGAGCGATTATCAAGATCAACGATGAAATCGCCAAAGAAACGGGCGGTGAGAATTCGGTAGTCAACATCTATCGTCGCATCGGAGAAGTTGGCAATGCAAACATGGGTCCAACCGGAATAACCAACGGCAGTCACGTGGCAACCGTTGAAGTCCAACTGACATCTCCCGAAATGCGCAATGTTAGTTCGATGGATTTGATCAACCGCTGGCGAAAAGAAGTACCCAAAATTGCTGGCGCTGAAGTTCTTAAATTTGGCAGCCAAGGCATGGGCCCAGGCGGGGGTGGCATCGAATTCCGATTATTGGCCTCCGACAACAGTATCGAATATCTCGACGAGGCGACCGAACGTTTCAAAGTGTACTTGGCCTCCAAAAAGGGCATTTCCGACATCGAGGACAATGCCCGCGAAGGCAAGTGGGAAATGGTGTTGCGATTGAATGAATTAGGCAAGACCTTGGGCCTCGATGAGAATGCCTTGGCCACCACCATTCGGGCCGCTTATTTCGGCGAAGAAGTCATGCGGATGCAACGCGGTCGAAACGAAGTCAAACTGATGGTTCGTTATCCACGAGAATCGCGCCGTTCGATGGAAGAATTTGATGACATTCGCATTCGCGACACCAGTGGTATTGAACGGCCAATTGCCGAAGTGGCCGAAGTTGATTTTCGTCGGTCGTTTTCCACAATCAATCGTGTCAATCAACGCCGGTGCATTACCATTTCGGCAGATGTTGATGCCAAAGAAGCCAACGCTCGCGACATTATCACCGAGATGCAAAAGGATTTCATACCCAAAGTATTAGCAGAATTTGAAACCAAATATGGCGCGAATTTGGGCGTTGATTGGGAAGGCGAACAAGCCGACACGACCGAGTCGATCAACAGCATGTTTGTTGGATTTGCAATCGCGCTGCTTTGTATGTTTGTTTTATTGACTTTAGAATTTCGCTCATATGCTCAACCCTTGATCATCATGTCCATTATTCCTTTTGGATTGATCGGCGCCGTATTGGGGCACGCTGTACTACGCCTCGACTTAACTCTGTTTAGTTTCTTTGGGTTAATTGCTTTGACGGGCGTAATCGTCAATGACTCGATTGTCCTCGTTGACTTTATCAATCATCGAATTCGGGCTGGCGTTCCGCTGTTCGACGCGGTGATGTCTGCTGGTAAGCGGCGGTTCCGCCCGATCTTGTTGACGTCGTTAACGACGATCGCCGGCTTATCGCCAATGCTGTTAGAAACATCCCTGCAGGCCCAAGTCTTGATTCCGATGGCCGCTAGTTTGATCTTCGGCCTGGGCACCGGGACCGCGCTGATTCTAATTTTGGTTCCCGTGTTCTACAGCATTTATGGAACGGTCCTCGGTTGGTTTGGCAAACCACTTTATGAGCTTGATGAAGTCGACGACAGCCATGTTGCCCAAGAACCACTGAGCGTCACAACTTAAACGGTCGGCGTCGGAACGCAAATGGACGACAGCAATCCATTGGCCTGCTGGGGCAACTTTGCGGCGGTACGGTCACGCGCCTGATGATCGAAAAATCACCAGGGGAACTCGTCGAGATATCCATTGATTGACAATTCATCGCCCGCTTCTTCTTCAAACCAAGTTCGTGTTTGCGGTTGAAAGTAGTTCCGCCAATCGCCGATTTCGCCTCTGCGCATAAATGAATACGGAGACTTTTGAGGAATTCCTGGCAATTCCGCTCGCGTCGGCGGTTGTGCCTGCAGAGGATCCACATCGAGGAATTCGTAGATACTCGGCAAAATCTCCGTCAGTCGTTGATGGAGATCCTCATAACGAATGAATTTGACCACCAACCGCTGGTTTTTTTCAGCCGTTTTGCGATCGGCCTCTAAATGTTTTCGCCATGATTGAACCGAATTTCGAACAAGTTCTTCGTTTGCTAACAATTCCTCGGGATGTTCGCGAAAATGCCACTCATTGGCTTGAAATCTCTCCAAACATTGCCGTAATGGCTGACTCCGTTCGAATATCTTAGTGACGTGTGGTTTGTTGAATAGGTGAAAAACTCGGCTGACTAACACATCCCGTCCATCGCGCAAAATAACCAAATAGGGAACTCCCCGCAGAACGACGGGGGCCAGCGGCGCGGGAGTTCGGTCACCAATCAACTCCGCGCCTTCTGGTGCGGCATCCAGCAAGCACCGCTCGATCGCTTGTTCGAAATAACGAATCGAATTTTGCTTAGCGGTAACATCGCCAAAATAATAAGGCGAGTGGACCCGTTGATATACGGTCTGCATGATTTCGTGAAAATGAAACTCGCCCAGACAAGCGATTTGTGGGTGGAGATTTAACAATGCTCCCAACCAATTGGTGCCGGACTTCATAAAGCCCCGCACGCCAAAAAAACGTTTCGTCTCCCGTCCTGAATTTACCAATCGTCTTTCCTCCGTTTGAAAACACCACCTACCACACTTGTTTCGTTTTAGACGCGAACTTTATTCGATCGAAATCGACTGGCCAATCGCCGAATCAATTCGTCAGATACGGAGCCTAACAAAATCACTCCGCCTATAATCACGAACTCAAGTTCATCTGGGATTTTCAACAACACAATCGAGTTATTAAGCGTTTGCATAAGCGCCGTACCGATTACAACACCCATGATACTGCCTTCGCCGCCGCGGAGTGAACATCCACCCAGGACCGCGGCCGCAATGGCGTAAAGTTCAAAGAAATTTCCAAAACTACTCGGTGATATCGAGTTGGCGTCTATCCCATGCAAGATGCCGCCCAATCCGGTTAATAGTGCGCACAACACATATGCCAAGATAATAATTCGATGGGTATTGATGCCAGAATACTTAGCAGCCTCTTGATTTTTGCCCGTGGCCAACAAATACCGGCCCCAAATCGTCAAGTTCAATAGGACGGCCGCGGCAACAGCGACAAAAATCAAAATGAAGAATACATAGGGAATTCCAAACGTTTGCGTGCCGGTATCCGATTGCCACAAAACCCATTTTCCAGTCGCTAAAAATCCCAGTGAATCGGCATATTCAGAACCGAATCCACCTAAAGTTTGGTCGTTGGAAAACTTGCGCGCCAATCCCCGATAGATCATCAAACCGCAAAGTGTCACCACAAATGGTTGCTGGTTCAATTTCGTGATCAATAACGCGTGCACCAATCCCAACCCACCAGCGATCCCTAACACAGACAAAACCGCCAGCGGGACGCTCATTCGGGGTCGCCGTTCGACGGCAATCGCCAACCATTCCGTATCCACATTGGCCAAGCCAGCCTCGGTCAAAAACTCAATCGCATCACCTTTGCGTTCAACGGAATTGATAACACCATCCACACGGCCACGGGTGGGGTGCATCAGCCAAACCCGGTCGCGCGGACGCAATTGCTGTGCTTCATTAGAAAATTGCAGGGTACTTCCAGCTTCATTTGGCACAACTCGGGCGATCGGACTCATCAGCGCCAAGTAGCCGATTTGCGGCTGCTCTCGATCCGCTTCGTCATCTCGTGTAAAAGGTTGGGCCAAGGTAATTTCCCAGGCGGACCGCCCCTGATAATCGATTTCTCTGATTTGAGTAACCGCGGCAATCACGTCTCGCGCACGTCGTCCCCCATAATAATGAACGGTTTCACCCACTTTGAAGTCTTGCGATTTCGCAACTATCGCTGTCCCGGCTGTCGATATTTTCCAAACCGATGACTGCTGATAGGGTTGATAGTCGACGTTCAGGAACAATGCAAACAGACACGCACACAAACAAACCAGCGACCCGATTGCTAAATCGATTCCGCTGGTGATGATCACATAAGCGACACCGATCCCTAAAATGCCATATAAAGCCGTCCGTCGCAACAAATTCTCAACGTTGTTGGTGCTTAGAAAACTCTCCGGAACGAGAATCGCTAAGACAATCCAGAGTGCAACCAGCAACACCGAAATGCCAATAATTTTGACGAGACCAACTAAATTCTCAACCATTTAACGTCACCGTTGTAGAGTCCTGATTTATTTGTCCGGTCGCCAATCGCATAATCGCTTCCTCACTAAAGGCACCGCGATCTAGTTCGCCGCGGAGTTGACCTTCGTGCATCACTAAGATTCGATCCGCCAGTCCCATGACCTCTTCCATTTCACTCGAGGCAAACAAGATTGCCATCCCGGCGGCGGCCAATTTTTCCATTAATCGATAGATTTCTTGTTTGGCACCGACGTCGATTCCACGCGTCGGTTCATCCAATAGCAACAGCTTTGGATTTAAAGCCAGCCATTTGCCAATCACAATCTTTTGTTGGTTGCCGCCGGATAAGAATTTGGCCAGTTTTTGGTCGCTGGTGGTCTTGATTCCCAGTTGGTCGATGGCATTACGGCTTGAGCTGCGTTCGCTGTGAAATGAAATGAACTGCCCCATGACCGCCGTTTGATTTAACCGTGGCAAACTAATGTTTTTGCGGATAGCGAGATCGACAATCAATCCATGCCATTTGCGGTCCTCGGGGACTAGCGCCATTCCTTGGCGAATTGCGTCGCGTGGCGAATGGATTCGAACCGCGGTCCCGTTCACGTCAATTTGCCCGGCAACAGCGGGAGTAATGCCGAATAAGGTTTGCAGCAACTCGGTGCGTCCGGCCCCGACGAGGCCCGCAAGGCCCACAATTTCACCGGCCTTCAGCGAAAATGAAACCGGTTTGTCCGGATGTGCTGGAGTCCGCAAGTTGGAAACCAATAATACTTGGCCACCCAAAGGATGTTGAGTACGGGGATAAAGGCTGGAGATGTCGCGACCCACCATCAGCCGCACCATACTGTCGTGATGAATCTCTCCTCGCTGCAAGTCGCCGGCATTGCGACCATCGCGCAGAACAACCACTCGATCCGACAGCCGTTTGACCTCATCCAATCGGTGTGAGATATAGATAATCCCGCAACCTTGCTTCTTTAACGACTCGATGATCGCAAACAAGGACTCGGCTTCTTTGCTGGACAGGCTCGACGTCGGCTCGTCAAAAATTATTATTCTCGCTTTTACCGATAATGCTTTCGCGATTTCCACCATCTGTTGTTTGCCGATCGTCAATTGACCAACCGATGTTGTGGGTGAAATGTCTAAACCGGCCGCTCGCAGGTATTGGCGGCTGCGCTCATTCATCAAGCGACTTAGAATAAATGGGCCCCAGCGAGGTTCCCGACCCAAGAAAATGTTCTGGCTGGCATTGAGGTTAGCACACAAGTTGAGTTCTTGATGAATCAACACCACGCCGTGATCGATCGCCGCACGGCTGTCCGTAAATCGTACGGGTTGACCCGCCAATAAAATTTCGCCCTCATCTGGCGGTTGGACACCAGCTAAGATCTTCATCAATGTACTTTTGCCAGCGCCGTTCTCACCGATTACGGAGAGCACCTCGCCCGCTCGCAGGTCCAGGCTTACGTCTTGTAAAGCCTGCACGCCCGGAAACGCTTTTGAAAGTCCCTTTACTTGCAGCACAGGGGCCGTAGCTTCGACAACTTCCGCGTGGGACATAGGTCTTCTTGAGATGAGAACCGTTTATTCGTTCCAGTTTCTCGAACAAATCACTAATTCGACCCAGATTTTGCTCGCAAGTCAGCCCAAAATTCGTCGACGTTGTCTTTCGTGATGGCCCGCGGTGCGATATCGATATATTTTGATTCTGGGATCACCGATTTGTCACCGCGAATCAATTTTGCCAAAACTTCAACCGACTTATAACCGTACTCGTAAGGATTCTGGACCACGGTTCCAACCACATGGCCTTCTTTAATTCCTTGTAACGTTTCAGCATTTTCGTCAAACCCGACAACCATGATCTTGTTCAGCTTATTGCTTTGCCGCAACGCTTGAATAATGGCTGGTGGGTTATATTCGAACAGCCCTACCATGCAGTTCATGTCTGGATAAGCGTTAATGGCGTCTTCGGCTTTTTGTTTGGCCACGTCGGCCTTGCCTTGATCGGTAAAGGTAGCGTAGATCGTGAATTTCTCGTTTTCAATCACACCATCTACCGGGTCAAAACTTACGCTACCACTTGCCGGTACGGGGCGACCCAACAATTCATCAATCACACCTTGGCGACGCTTTTGGGCATTGTCTTGCTCCAATCGGCCAATGAACAAACACAACTTCGCGCCGTTTGGAAACGCTTTTCTTACCAACTCTCCGGTCATTCGTCCGGCGGCATAGTTGTCCATGCCGATATAAACCAATCGATCGCTTTGTGGTGCATCCGAATCGTGTGTGATCAATGGAATTTGTTTGGCCCACTGATTGAGCATGTCCGTTTGATTGATGGCATCGATAGGACTAACGGCCAAGCCTTTGATCCCGGCGGCCAACAAATCTTCCACAATTTGTTTTTGTCGAGTAGCGGTAGCCTCTTCGGGAAATTTGACAATGCAATCTACATCAAAATCTTTTTGGGCGTCGATGCAGCCTTTCTCGGCAATATTCCAGAAGTTAGCAATTTGATTGGTGACAAAGGCCACTGAGAATCGCTCACCTGATTTACTGTTGTCGACTTTGTTATCTACCGCGACGTCTCCCTTGTTTTCATTGCCAGTGGAATTACTGGAACCGGTCGGCTTTTCGCCGCCACGGGTATCGCCAGTGTTTGAATCGGAACTGGCTGTGCCTCCACTGGGCGTCGAATTGACTGGGTTTGTATTGGTCGAGCTATCACAACCCAACATCAACACGAAAACTAACAGGCCAGTTACGAAAATATTTTGATTCGAGATTTTCACGACGTCTCTCCCCATCACAGCTTGGTTTTGCACATTTTGCCAGCCCTGGGTGGTCCGCGTGCAATCACCAGGGTCAGGGCTAACCGGACGACCGATTACGCCCCCTTAATTCGCTCCGTATGTTCGATCTTCCCAGTTTAATCGAACTCAATCAACTGCCGCAAGTATTGGTAGCAACGCAGAATGCTCAAGTTAAACCTTTCGCATTTCCACATTGGCGACTAAGATGGTGGGTTTTCACGACTGAGTTTCGACACGAACGCTTTTGACAACGGCTCCCGACTTACGAGAGGACTGTGCTGAAGGTTGTGCATCGTGGGCTCTTCAACTGACTGTCAAAATATTCATGACCAAAGCAAATCGTCAAACTATCTCATATCTCAAACGCCGCTTTGACGAAGTTGGACTGACTCCCAATGCGCGCCACGGTCAAAATTTTCTGATCGATTTAAATCTGATTGAAATTTTGGCGACCGCCGCTCAGATTGGCCCAGAAGATGTTGTGCTCGAAATCGGCACGGGAATGGGATCGCTAACCGCACTATTGGCCGAAGACGCTGCGGCAGTGATTACGGTTGAGATCGACCAGTATCTGCATCAAATGGCCCGCGAAGAACTCGAAGTTTTTGACAATGTCACCATGTTGCAATTTGATGTGCTCAAGAACAAGAATCGGTTCAATCCCATTGTTCTCGAAACCGTACGCGAGAAACTTGCGGCGGGGCCCAATCGTCAATTCAAGCTGGCGGCAAATTTACCTTACAACATCGCCACACCGATAGTTTCTAACTTGCTGGTTGCGGATCCTTTGCCAACCTCGATGACCGTCACTATCCAAAAAGAACTGGCCGACCGCATCATGGCTGAACCCAGTACCAAAGATTACGGTTCGTTGAGCGTTTGGGTGCAAAGCATGTGTGAAGTCGAATTGGTGCGAGTACTCCCGCCGACGGTATTTTGGCCACGCCCCAAAGTCCACAGCGCGATCATCCACATTCGGATCGTACCGGAGAAACGAGCTCGAATTCCAGATATCGAATATTTCCATAGTTTTGTTCGCAGTATATTCTTTCACCGCCGCAAGTTCTTACGGAGTGTCGCGATCAGCGCATTTCAAAACCACTTGAGCAAACCGGAAGTCGATACAGTTCTAAACGCAATGGGCTTAGGTGCAGATGCTCGCACGGAGCAACTTTCCGTTGACACCCTATTGGAAATGTGTGAGCGATTTCGGCAGGTCGCTCCGGGCCTGACTTTGTCCTAAGTCCTAGCTCAAACGATGAAAGCTTTCTATGCCGCCGCTGAGGACAGCGGAAACTGTAGGTCAGCCTGTCCTCAGGCTGACAATCGACGACTAATTTCTGGCAACAAAAACATAGTGAGCTTTCTATGCCGCCGCTGAGGACAGCGGAAACGTAGGTCAGCTTGTCCTCAAGCTGACAATCGACGACTAATTACCGGCAACATAAATAAAGTGAGCTTTCTATGCCGCCGCTACAGTAGGTCAGCCTGTCCTCAGGCTGACAATC